>JADLHR010000465.1 GCA_020848665.1 Anaerolineae bacterium | reverse complement strand
TGCGTCGAGCCGGGTGGGACGCACCCGTGTTGCAGAACGTAGCGCCGCTGCCTTTGGGGAGCACCCCCTCTGGTAAGCGCAAGCGTGCAGCAGAAGCTACGCGGCTTTAGCCGCTGTAGAGCGTCACGCGGATACAACTGAGGCTTTATCGGGTGTTTTCTATTTTTCCCCGCGCGCCCAAACCGCGCTGGCCCAGATGCGCCCTCGGTTATACCACCGCACAAAGTAGTACGGCCAGACTGATTTTCCAGGAGGGATGGCAAAGCGCCGCCGCATGAATGTGGAGGTGGGAAAGAAGATTCGGAAGAAAAATCGCAGGCGCTCAGGTAAGGGTAAGTATGCGAATTTCTTGTAGAAGCGCCTGGAGTGATATACCAGCCCGTGCCGGTGCGTTACACGGCGCGTGTTCTCCTGAGCGGGCCGCCGGCTGATCAGCGCCTCGAAAACTTCTGCGGGAACAGGCGTTGCAAAGTATTCGACGGCATGTCGCAGGGCACGCTCTAGCGCAAGCGTCCATTCCATAGCTACCGCTAAATCGAGAGCGGCGTTCCAGTCTGGCGGCAGTTGAATGATGCAGCGGTGAAGGTCAAAATACCGCAGCAGGCGCAGGTGCTCCTCGCCGTGCTGCAGGACAGCGTGCGCCGCAAGGTAGACGAGATGTGCCTCTGGGGACAGCGTGCAGAGTGAGGTGCCGTCTGCCAGTATGATTGACTGTTGGTGCTGCGTAAACCACTGAAGCTTCCCCAGGGAAAGCACCTCTTCAGAGCCGATCACGCGGAAATGCAGTTCGATCTTCACCGCATCTCCAACCCCTCCGCGCAGGCAGTAATGATGCGCAGTGGGGCTGAAGCTTAGCAGTCTACTGTCAACCGCTCTAATCCCCTCATCCCTGATGTAGAAGTCATACCCCGCCGCCTGCACTACTTTCAGCGCCGCCTCCCGTTGCTCATACGGAACGAGGACATCGAGGTCGCTCATCGGGCGCAGCGACGGCTCAGGATACACCGTCCGCGCCAGCACCGAGCCTTTGAGCCAGATCGCAGGGATACCGGCAGCGCGCAGCGCCGCGTCGATTTCCAGTTGTGCGCGCTCCTTCAACGCCCAGTCGATGGCGGTCTGATAGCGGGCGCGGATCAGCGGCTGCCAGGCCGGGTTTGCATCCAGGTCGCATCCGGCCTGTTTGAGCGTCCAATGCAGCATCGGCGCGAGGCCATGTTGCAGCGCCAGCGCGGTGATCGCGGGCCACTGGTCGGCGGGGACCGCATCCGGCGCGAGATTGCCTGCGACGAGTGCACCGAGCGCATGGAGATCGGAGTCTGGGCGCGTAAAATTAGCTTGATCGTTCACTCTGGTCTCCAGTGCGCTCCCCGTAGCGTTGCCAGAGATGCCACACTCTGACTGCCGTCGCAAGCGGGATGAACTCAGGCACTTGTTCGACTGTCATCTCATCCGGGACCGTGAGCAATTTCGCTCGCAGCTTCTCAACGTCTAACCAGGGAATATCGTTCTGGAGCAATTGCCCCACACGGACCTCGTCGGCCAGGATGCGCCAGCAGGTCAGCTCGCAGTCCAGGCGCTTGTGCTCGTTCACAGGATCGGCTTTCGGTGGAAGCGGCGGCAATATGTCTTTCAGGGCTTCGCGGAACAGAAAACGACTTTTTCCATTTCGATACTGCATATCAGGCGGCAAACCGAGAGCAAACTCTAACACGCGCCGGTCCGTCAGTGGATATGTGTACACCACCCCAAAGGCCGAGGACCAGACGGCCCAGGTCGTCATGCGTTTTGCGAGGTGTCCTATTTGCAGCAAACGCTCCTGCATCTGGCGTGGATCAGCTACTTCGCGCCAAGAAGCGATATTTAGGCTTGCTGCCTGGGGATACTGTGCCGCAAATTCTGGGTGTATATAGGTTGGCTGCCGGTCCGATCGATAGTACGGATCAACCCTATCATAGAGTGTATCGGGCAAAAGAGGAATGATCGCGTACCGAAAGAGGAAACGTAGCGTCCGGCGTGGGCGGCGGATTCCTGCATGGCGCCGGGTAAGGCGAGCTAACCGGATCAATCGCCCTTGCTTTAGCAGCCAAGCTATATAACCGTGCCCGGCAAAGGTAGCTGCTTCATCCCCGCCCCAACCGGACAGGATAGAACGGATTCTGCGTCCTCCGGCGTGAGCAAGCACCGGAAATTCCTCAAAGAGGTCGGCGGTCATTTCGACCGCCATATCGCGTGCCAGAAAGTCGCGAAAGTCTTGGCCTGTCGCCGTGCCATAGTGGCAGCGGGTGTCCTCTTGCTGGCAGAGCATCTCAATTGTGTTGCGTTCGTCGCCTCGAACAGGCGGATAGCTCTCAGATGTTGCTGGTGACCAGGTGTAGGTCATATCCAGGCTGCGGCCTCGCTGGCGGAGTTGGCGATTGGCTAAAACCGTAAGCCCTGAGGAATCCAGCCCACCGCTGAGATGTGCACCGATAGGATAATCGGTCCGCAGGCGCGCTGTGACCGCCGTCTCCAACACCGCGCGGAAATGCTCGGCGTATTCTGCAACCGTCTTGTATCGAACACCCGGCGCGTCATCTGCCGACCAGTGCGCATGTTGGGCAATTCCCGTTACGCTAACGCTAATCTGCTGGCCGGGATGCAGGATATGGACCTCTTTGAAAAACGTGTTCTTGCTGGTCACAAGGGGCCAAATCAGATGAGTTGCGACTTCAAGCTCGTCGATGCTGCATTCTACGTCCGGGAAGGCTTGCAGGGCGCGTATATCGGTCGCCACAACCGTTGTAAAGGGCGTGTGATAGTAATAGAGCGGACGTGCGCCGATGTGGTCACGCGCGCAGAACAGGCGCCGATTTTGCTGATCCCAGATGGCGAACGCGAAATCACCGAGCAGATGCGCGGTGCAATCTTCACCCCACAGCCGGTAAGCTCTAAGAATCAGGTGGCTGTCGGGCGTTATGGCGGCCTCCGGTGGCGACAAGTAAAAACGGCTGCACAGCTCATCACGGTTGTCGATGCGCGCATCGGCGACGATGACCGCATTCCCCCACTGGTGCGGCTGCTGCTCATAACTCGATTCGGGCGTAAAGCGGAGCAGATGCTGGCCTAGTCCAACCGGCCCTTCGATCCAGGTGTTCGAGCCGTCTCCCCCGTATTGCGCCATTACGTCGAACGCTCGGCAAAAGGCGTCTCGGACGATTGGCGCACCGCCAAAGTTGATGCGGGCCAGGATTGCGCTCATAGAGAACTCCGAACAGTTTTTATCAGGCGATCAGGATTGACGTGATACGGGCGGGGCCGGGCTGTGGAACTGCGCCACGACGGTGAAACGATCGTGCGCTTCGCCGCCGAGCAGGATGAAAGACCCGCATTTCAGCCAGGCGTGCGCTTCCATGATCACAGCGGCGCTTTCTGCGCGAACGGTGCGCGCGCCCAGCGCCAGTGTATTCGGGATGCCGCGCCGGTTCAACATCGCTTTACCCGCAGTAGCCTGCATCAGGCAGGTGAAGCGACCACGGAACACGCGATTCACGCGATTGATCGCCTGGCTCACCTCACGGACTGTATCCGGGCATTCCGGTGTTTCGTCGAGCGAATCGGCAGCCGCTTTCGCGCCCAGGAATCGCGACCAGTAGCGGAACGGAACGAGTTTGACCGCCAGCATCGACACGAGCAGCCAGAGAAGAGCCTCAAGCGCCAGGGCTTTCTGGGGGGTGCTCAGGCGGCTAAAGCTATTCCACCGAGCGCGGAGCGTTCGCAGAGAGCTGGTCACGCGACTTCAATTAGCCCCTCTGCCTGAAGCTGGCTCAGAAAGGCCAGGACCTCTTGCTCGCAGATAGCGCGCTCGACCTTAAACTCGGCCATCAGCGCGTCACACAAATTGTCTACGCAGA
>JADLHR010000464.1 GCA_020848665.1 Anaerolineae bacterium | reverse complement strand
TGCGCCCGCTTACTCAAGCAGCTCGCCGACAGCGCGCAGCGCGTCGTCGCGGCAGATCGTCAGGTACACGCTCGCGGTGTCCGCCGCGCGCCAGGCCGGTTCCAGCTCAACAGCGCGCTTGTAGTCCTGACGGGCTTCGCCCGGTTTGCCGCGCCGCCAATAGGCCAGCGCCCGCAGCGCGTACCCCCCGTGAAAGTCGGGCCGCAGCCCGATGACCGTGGACGCGTCGAGCGTGGCGCGGGAATAGTCGCCCCGGCACCAGTTGATCTCGCTGCGCCCGGCGTATGCCAGGTAATGCTCCGGGTCGAGCGCGATCACCCGGTCGTAGTCGGCCAGCGCCGCGTCGATCCGTCCCAGGTTGGCGTAGGCGTTGGCGCGGTTGCCGATGGCCTGGACGTAGTCCCCGTCGAGCGCCAGCGCGCGCTCGTAGTCTTCGACGGCGAGGTCGTGCTCGTCGAGCGCCGCGTAGCTCAGGCCCCGGCTGTTGTAGAACAGCGGGACGCGGTCGTTAATCTCGATAGCGCGAGTATACGAGTCGGTCGCCAGCCGGTAGCGCCCCAGCGCCATGTACGCCGCCGCCCGGTTGTAGCAGGCGTTGGCGTAATCCGGCTTGAGGATCAGCGCCTCCTCGAAATCGGCCAGCGCCTGCGCTGGCTGCTTGAGCGCCAGGTAAGCCACGCCGCGATTGTTGTAGAGCAGAGGGATGCTCCCGTCAAGCTCCTGCGCCAGGTTAAAATCGGCCAGCGCAGCGTCGTAGCGGCCCTGCTCGTACAGCACCATACCTCGATGGATCAGCGCCTCAGGGCGATCTGGCGCGATACGGATCGACTCGGTGTAGGCGCGCATCGCCCCGCTCATATCGCCGTCGTGAAACGCCGCGTTGCCGCGCTTCCAGACCGCAGCGGCAGCGACCGGGTCGCTTTCGACCGGCGCGGCGAGCGGCGAGTTGTTCGGGTCAGGCGCGGCAGCCGGGTTGGCGGGCGCGGTGATGGGTAGCGCCGCGATTAGCGCCGCCAGCGCGGTCGCGTAGTCCACCCCGGCGAATACGACCCAGTTCGGGCCGTGCAGCCGGTACGGGATCCGCTCCGGCTCCAGCCGCTCGACGATCAGCGGGATCAGCTTTTTGCCGAGCGCGTCGGCGTAATTCCACTCGGCGTGCACATTCTGGGATGCAACCGAGGCTGCGCCCACGACGATCAGCACGGCGCAGCACGCGTTCAGCGCGCGCTGAATCTCGGCGTCCCAGATCGCGCCCGGCGGGATGTCGTAGCGGTCGAGCCACGGCTCGACGCCCGCCGCTGCGAGATCGTTATACAGCCGCCGCGCGAATAGCTCGTCGGCGCGCGCGTAGCTGATGAACGTCGTCGGAGAGTCGCGCAGTTCCACTATCTGACCCTATCCGCGAGCGGCGCGGACCCGTTTGCCCCTGCACCACCAGTATATACGCAAAACCAGCCCGATCGGTGCGCTAACTGCTGCTTGCACCCTGCGCCGTCACGGCCAGCGAGTCGAGCATCTGCTCGTAGATCACCGACCACAAGTCCCAGCCGTACTGGCCGGTGGTGACCGCCTTGAGGACGATCGCGCCGCCGTCCGGCAGCGCGAACGCGCCGATCGTGGTATTGGTCTGCGGAGCCTGCGCTTCGTCCTTCTCGACCGCAATAACCCCTTCCCAGCCCTGGGCTGAGGTCCACGCGCCCGAATCAGCCGGTGTAATCGCCGCGAGCGCGCTCTCGACCGTGTCCGCCCGGTACACATCGAACGCCGCCTGGTTGTCCACGAAGGGGAACTTTTCGTTCGGGACAATGCGGATCGCCACGCCTTCCGGCGCGTCCGCCGCTGCCTCGAAGTAGCGCGAGAGGTAGCTGATTGTGATCCCATCCGCCGAGGTTTCGGCGTCGAGCGGCAGGCTGACCGGCGCCGGGCAGTCTGCGGCGCTGGCATCGCTGCACCCTGGCAGGCGCCCGGCCATGCCCGGCTCGCTTGCGCTGTCATCATCCCCCGCGCCGCCCAACGCCAGGCCCGGTCCGATGTTGAGGCTCGGTGGCGGCCCTGGGGAGCTGGCGTCCGGCTTCGGGGCAGGCGTGGAGTTGCCTTCCTTGTCGCTGCCGCACGCCGTCAGCGCGATCACCGGCGCGATCACCAGTGTGATCACCAGCCAGAGCCATCTCGTTCGCTGCATCATGTCGTTCTGTACTCCCTGCGCGCTGCTGCGCGCCTCGCGTCTAGTCTATCCAATCTGAGGGGCGCGCGGCAAACAAAATGCCCCGGCGCGGGCCAGGGCATCGGGTAAACGGCGGTTCGGCGGTTACTCGGCGGCGGCGGGCAGCGAGCGTATCCAGGCAATCAGCGCGTTGATGTCGTCGTCACTCAGATATTGGTACGAGTAGGTCGGCATGACCTGGATCGGGCGGTTATCCTGATGCGGATTCACGCCCTCGCGCAGCAGGGTAAACAGATCCTCGTCGGTCCAGCCCTCCAGAGCTTCGGGCATCAGCGAGGGGCCGATGAAGCCGGCCGGCAGCCCGTCAGGATCGGGCACACCAAACTCGTTAACGGTCCCGTGGCAGTGCAGGCACGACGCCATCCTGGCGAGGTAGTGACCGTAGACCGCCGGATCGTCAAAGTCCTCCGGAACCGGGAACTCGGCGTCGGGGTCCAGCTCCGGCGGGGTGCGGACAGCAGAAGCATCGTCCACGCCTTCGGGAAGCTGCGGCTCCGGAATCTCGTTCTCGACCGGCTCCAGCGTGCGCAGGTAGGC
This sequence comes from Anaerolineae bacterium, assembly GCA_020848665.1. Lineage (GTDB taxonomy): Bacteria > Chloroflexota > Anaerolineae > Aggregatilineales > Aggregatilineaceae > DYGX01. The sequence continues at coordinate 1,340 of JADLHR010000464.1, read as the reverse complement.
GATGATGGCCGCCATGTCGTCGTCGGTCATCGAGTTGTACAATTCATACGACATCGGCGGGAGCAGGATGCGCCCTTCCGGATCGACGCCGGTGCGGATCGCCGTTTCGATCTCCTCGTCGGTCCAGTCGCCAAGCTGCGTCAGGTTCGCGGCGTACACCAGGCCCCATGGCCCGGCGTACTCGCCGCCGCCCGACAGCACGGCTCCTAGCGGATTCTCGACATGCGTCTCGTCGCCATGACAGCCGACGCAGGTATAGGCGGCGCGCACCAGGTAGCGCCCGCGCTCGACCGGGTCCTCGCTGGCCGGATCGGGCGGCTCGGGCGTTTCAGTCGCGCTGTCCTGAGCGAGGGTGCTCCCCGCGCCGGGGCCAGACAGCGCCAACGCCAGCGCCGCCGTCAGCACAAACGCGAAAAGCAGGAACGTAGTACGGAGTTCACGTAGCCTCATTTCGCACTCCTCCTTGAAGACGCGCCGGCCAGATTGAGGGAGTGCCGGCGCGATAATTTTATTGTAGGGTTATGTGTTTTAGAAATCAAGCTAATAGAACAATGAGACCGGCGAAGTGACGAATGGCAGTTTCTCATGTGTTTCTTGTGGGCGCTCCGCGCCGATCTGTGGGATACTCGGACAAGCGCGTGGCGATGGCGTTACCCCTGCTGCGCGTCATCGAATGACGAAAAGAAGGGATATCCCTGATGCCTGAGGCTAAACAGCACGACACGGTCCGCGTGCATTACACCGGGACGCTCGACGACGGCTCGGTTTTCGACAGCTCGATCGAGCGCGAGCCGATTGAATTCACGATCGGCGAGGGGCGCGTGATCCCCGGTTTTGAGCAGGCCGTGCTCGGCATGTCGCCCGGCGGGATGCGGACGGTACGCATCGACTCGGCGGACGCTTACGGCCCCTACCACGATGACATGGTGATGACCGTCAAGCGCAGCCAGTTTCCGCCCGACATCGAGCCGTCCGTCGGGCAGACGCTGCAAGTGCAGCAGACCAACGGCGAGCCGCTGGTGGTGACCGTCTCTGAAGTGACGGAGACGGCGATCAAGCTCGACGCCAACCATCCGCTCGCCGGTAAGGACCTGACCTTCGAAGTACAGCTGGTCGAAATTCGGTAAGATCGCGCTGAGCAATTAACAGCCCCGTGTCGGCTGCGACATGGGGCTGTTTTGATTTCGGGCTTCTCTGCTGCGGGCTAGAGCGCGTTATGAACTTGCGTCCGAGAAAAGCCCCCCATCCCCCGGCCCCTTGCCCCCAAAATGAGGGAAGGGGAGTCCGCTCTGGTTTTTTCCTTCCCTCGTTCTGGGGGAAGGAAAGCCGGCCGCAGGTCG
>JADLHR010000463.1 GCA_020848665.1 Anaerolineae bacterium | reverse complement strand
TCATGCGGCAGAGTGTACGCGATCCGCCCTAAAGTGACAATCGATCAGGGCGCGAGAGGTAGCAAGGGCGGCGAATATCAGCCGGAGACGGACACCTGATCGATCTCCGGCTGCGGCTCTGGCAGAGGGGCGCGACGGTCCCGCCCGAACAGGTCGAGCGGGATCAGCGCGGCGGCGATCAGGCGCAGGGCGGCGCCGATCACGAGCACCACGCCCAGATCGGGCAGCAGCCCGGCAAGCTGGCTGCCAAGCAGCGGGCCAACGAAGATCGCGAGCGAGACGACCTGGTTATAGGCCGTCGAGAAGTGCGTGACGTTTTCGGACGGCGTGCTTTCGCTGAAGAACGTGAAGACGCTGATTGAGGCTGCCGTCCAGGCTGCGCCGGAGATCGCCGCCGCGACCAGCGTCACGGACAGGGTCGGCGCGGCGGCGAGCAGGATCGCGGCCGCGCCGGTGATCGCCAGGCCAATCGCGATCGTGGAGCGGGTGCCGAAATGGCGCACGATCCAGCCGGTCTGCGTCGCAACCAGGGCCGCCGCCGTGATCTCGACCAGGCCGAAGTACGAGAGAAACTGCTCGTCGGCGTCGAAACGGTTGACCAGCCACAGCGGGATGATCGGCAGAATGGCGTAAAACGACAGGTGGACCAGTGTCGAGGTGAAAGCCACGCGCTGAAAGACGGGCGTCCGCAGCAGAGCGCGCATGGCCCCTTTGACGCGCTGCGGCATAGTCGAGGGCGTGATCTCGCGCAGCACCTGGACATGCCACAGGCTGATCAGCGAGACAACGAACGCTGCGACGAACATCACCTGGTAGTTGAGCGGAAAGGTGATTTTGCTCAGCCAGAAGCCGAAGCCGACTGTCGCCAGGCCAACCGCGATGTTGAACGCGACTGAGCGGTGGCCCATCAGCCCCGGCAGGTCACGCGGGGCTACGCCTTCACGCAGGATGACCAGGAACAGCACGGACGACGCTCCCTGCGCCAGCGCGGGCAGCGCCACCGACAGGAGCAGCCAGTACGGTTGGAATGCGTGCGGGAAGACAGGCGTCAGCGCAGGCAGCAGGAACACCGTCCGGAAGCCGAAGCCGGGCCAGAGCAGCGCCCGGACCGTCGAACTGTACCGCTTGCGCCACCAGGGTGCGAAGGCGGACGAGATCAGCAGGATGACGGCGGGCAGCGCCGAGATCCAGCCGAGCAGCGCTGCGTCGGCGCCCAGACGAATCGCGTAGATCGACAGAAAGCGCGCCGTTGACGGAAAGGCTACGCCGAACCAGAACACATCACTGACGAGGTGGCGATAATTGGCGCTCGCTTGTGCAGCAGATGGCAGTGGATCGTCAGGAGAAGGCGGCATACAACAAAAAACCCGCACCACACGGGGTCGGCCTGCGCGCCGGAAAGAGCGCGCTGAAGCACGCTGGTGTCACGCTGGTATCACGATACGATAACTCAATGATCGGTCCGTTCGGGGGGAATGTCAAGACTGATACGTGTCTGGCGGGCGGTTTCTGGCCTGGTTTCAATCTAACGCCGTTTCATCTCGCCCCGTTCCGATTCTTGACTGAGGGGGAAAGGCTGAGTGCGGTCAGGCCAGGAGAAGGTGAGCCAGGCGCGTTTGATGCGTTTGCTGTGGCGCGGCGCGCGTCCATTGGCCGGGGACCGGCGCCCTGCTATAATTTCGCGTGCTACCCTGGGGCAGATCGCTCGTACAAAGGTTATAACAGGTCTATCAGCGCCGGTATCGGTTCTGTGAGAGTTCACCCTCTATGAACGATGTGACGCCCCATTCGGAACTTTCGCGCCGCGCCGCGCTGCTGGCCTGGCTCAAACGCTCCCGCAACCGCCTGCTGCTCTGGCTGCGGCTCGGCATCGCCGCTGTGCTGATGGCGTTTGTGCTGTCGCTGGTCGCCAGTGACGCCGACCGCCTGCGCAGCGTCGATTGGTCGCTGATCCCGCTGGCGTGGCTGCTGACGCTGCTCAGCACGTCGGTCAAGGCGTATCGCTGGGGTCTTTTCGCGCGCGAGAGCGGGCTGGAATTGCCATTCCGCCGCCTGCTGGGAACCTATTTTGTCGGCGCGTTCTTCAGCACCGTGCTGCCGACCTCGGTCGGTGGCGACGCAGTGCGAGCGGTCGATACGGCGGCGCTGACCGGGCGCAAGGCCGACTCGACTTCCTCGGTGCTGCTGGAGCGCGGGATCGGCCTGCTGACAATCGCGGGGGCAGGCAGCCTGTTCGCGCTGTTCATGGAGCCGGGCCGGGTGCCGCTGCCGTTTGTGCTGCTGGTGCATGCGCTGTTCTTCGGCGGCATCGTGGGCGTGCTGATGCTGCGCCAGGGCTGGCTGTTTGGGCCGGTCGCCGCGCTGGCGGAGCGCGTCCGCCTGGGATGGCTGGTTGCCAGGGGCCGCCATATGCAGGATGCTTTTACCGAGCAACTGCGCAGCCCGGCCGTGCTGCTCCAGGTCACGCTGTTGTCGGTGGTTGCCAACGCGCTGACGATGAGCGCGACGTACCTGGTGCTGGTCGCGGTGACCGAGCCAATTGCGATCAGCGCGTTCGTGCCAATGATCGCGCTGGCGACGACCGCCGAGCTGATCCCAATCTCGATTGCGTCACTGGGCGTCAAAGAGTCGGCCTACGTGTTCTTCCTGGGGCTGGTCGGTGTGAGCAGCGGCGCCGCCGGGGTGATCGCGATCATCATGCGCGCGCTGACCTGGGGCCACGCGATGCTCGGCGGGATGATCTTTCTGATGCGCACGCTGCGCCGCACGCCGGTCGAAGCGCCGGTGGTGGCCGGGCCTGCATCCGAGCGTCCGCGCATCAATCGCTCGTCGGAGAAATAGCGCATGAACATTCCTTCGATCGCGCTGTGGGGCAAGCTGCGGAAGGGCTGGCGTATTCTGGCGC
>JADLHR010000462.1 GCA_020848665.1 Anaerolineae bacterium | reverse complement strand
CCGCCCGGCTGCTTCTGCCACTCGTAAAATCCGTCAGCGATGATCAGGCAGCGCCGCCGCTTGAGCGCGTTGCGAAAGGCGGGCTTTTCGGCCACTGTCTCGCTGCGCGCGTTGATCATGCGCGAGCCAATCGACGGGTCTTTCGCCCAGGCGGGGATCAGGCCCCAGCGCATCAGGCGCAGCACGCGGCTGCCGTCGTTCTCACTCACGACGGTTGCGACCCCCTGTGTCGGCGCGATATTATAGCGCGGCGGCATGGGGTCCGGGGGGTGTGTCAGCGAGAAGGTCTCGAGCAGCACCCCGGCATCAGGTTCGGTCAGTGTGAATCGTCCGCACATGTGTTCTATTATAGCATAACTGAATCCGATTGGCAACCATCCCGCGAGCAAGCGAGCAGGGGGATGAGGCGGACAGCGGGCACGCTTGAACCGTTCGCTCCGGAGCGACGACATGATCAACATGATCAACATCGGCGAGATTGAAATCCACCTGGTCAGCGACGGCGTAGTGTGGATGGATCGCGGCGGCCCGTTCGGGCTGGTGCCGCTGGCGCTGTGGCGTGACTATCTGCCGCCGGACGAGCAGCAGCGCGTCCCGATGATTCTGACGTGCCTGCTGGTGCGCGCCGCCGGACAGACGATCGTGGTCGATACCGGCCTGGGCGGCAAGCTGAACAGCAGCACTGCGGAGCGCATCTGGGGATTGGAGCGCCCGAACGGGACGCTGCTCGATGGGCTGGCGCGGCTCGGTGTGCGCCCCGATGACGTGGACCTTGTGATCAACACGCACCTGCACGGCGATCACTGCTCCGGGAACACGGTCTACGCCGGAGACAGCCGCGACGAGGTGCGGGCTACGTTTCCCCGCGCGCGCTACGTGGTGCAGCGCCGCGAATACGAAGACGCCATGCGTCCCAACGAACGCACCCGCGCCACCTACTTCGCGCTCAACTACGAGCCGCTGGTCGCGTCCGGCCAGATGGAGCTGCTCGACGGCGATACGGCGATCGCGCCGGGCGTGCGCGGCGTCGTGACGCCGGGTCATACGCCCGGTCATCAGTGTGTGCTGTTCGAGAGCGGCGGGGAGCAGGCGCTGTTTGTGGCGGACCTGGCGAGCTACGCGATTCACTTCGAGCGGCTGGGCTGGATGACCGCCTATGATGTCGAGCCGCTGGTCACGCTCGAAACCAAGCGCCGCTGGCAGCAGTGGGCGCTGGACACCGGGGGGCTGCTGATTTTTCAGCACGACACGCGCATCCCGGCCGGGCGGCTGGTCGAGGACGGACGGGCGCGGCGCGTCGCGCCGGTTGAGGTTGCGCTGGCCTGACGGGAGATCAAACACGGGACAGGCGCACGCCTGCCCCGCGCAATCAGGTGAACGTGCCAGGTTGTGCCGACTTACTGCTCCGGCACCGCGCTTGCGGTTCGCGTGCGGCGGCGCTGTTCGAACGCCTGACGCGCCTGGTCGAAGGCCAGCACACGCCGCGCGTCCGCCGGGGGATGCAGCGGCAGCGCGATCGTGAACGTGCTGCCGGGCAGCGCCGCGCGGTCCTCGCCCCTGCTCTCGACCCAGATGCGCCCGCCGTGCGCCTCGATCACCCCGCGCGCGATCGTCAGGCCCAGGCCAGGCCCCGCGCCGAGGAACGTGGTCGTGCCGCTCGAATGCAGGCTGGGGTCGTGCGTGCGGAAGAATTTCTGGAAGATCAGCTCGTGAAACTGCGGATCGATACCGATCCCGCTGTCGCGCACCGTGATCCACACCTCGTCATCGCGCAGCTGCCCGGTGATTGCGATCTGTCCGCCATCCGGCGTGTACTTGATCGCGTTGAGCGCCACATTGCGCAGGGCCTGCGCCAGCCGCTGCATGTCGCCCTGGATCGGCGGCAGGCTGCTCAATCCACGCGCTGAGACCGCCAGCTTACGGCTCCTGATGCTCTCGCGCAGCGGCTCAATCGCGCTGCGAACCACGGCGTCGAGCGCCAGTGAGGTGAAATGCAGGTCCATCGCGTCCACGTCGAGCTGGCTGACATCAAGCATGGCCTCGATCAGACTTTCGAGGCGGTCGGCGGCTTTGCGCAGGCTGCCAGTCATGCTGGCGATCTGCTCCTGGTCGAGCAGCCCTTCCTCGTTCATCGACTCCATGATGTCGTTGTAGCCGCAAATCTGCGCCAGCGGCGTGCGCAGTTCGTGGCTGGCGATCGTCACGAAGTCGGTCTTCACGCCGTCCAGTCGCTCAAGCTGGTCTTTCGTGCTCGACAACTGCCGGTTCAACTCTGCCTGCTCGGCTTCGCGGCGGCGCAGATCGGCTACCAGGCGCGCGTTGCGCAGCGCCACACCCACCTGGTTGGCAATTGCCAGCAGCAATTCCAGGTCTGGCGTCGTGAATGGCGCGTCGGACGCCTTCGGCCCGGCGCACAGGACTCCGATCAGCCGCCCCTGGATGACTACCGGCGCATAGGCGCTCATTCGCATCTGCCCGAAGAATGCGCGCTCCGCCTGGCTTGCCGCGCGGTAGCCGCGCCCGAAGTCCAGGTCATATTGCAGCAGCGGCGCCTGCCAGCGGGCAAGCTGCGCCGCGATCGGGCTGGCAGCGTCCACCCGCCCGTGCTGTCCCGGCGGCTCGCCCGGCTCGCCCAGCGCCGGCTCCAGCAGAAGCGCGCCCGCCGTGTCGTGGCTGACCAGCAGCAGGCTCCCGCGCTGGACGCCGAGCACCCGGCTCAAGGTCCGCAGCGTAATCTCGACCAGCGTGTCCAATTCAACGGCGCCTGTGACGCGCTCGCTGAAGTGGCGCAGCTCCTGCGCGACCGCGCGCTCCGGCCTGCCAATCAGCCGCCGGACCAGCCACTGCGCCAGCGCATAGAGCGGCGCGGCAATCAGCGCACCCGCAATTGCCAGCCCGGCGATCAGCGCCCGCCGCCGCGCGCCGCTGCCCGTCACCAGCTCGTCGGCGGCCAGCAGTCCCCCGAAGAACATAATCGCAGTCAGCGTCGCTAGCGTTCCGATCACCAGTGTATTGCGCAGCAGCCCGCGCAGGTCTACCACGCGATAAGCCCACATGCTGTACGCCGCGCCCACCAGCCCGGCGAACTGCATCAGCCGCCCGGCCTCGGTCAACGGCGGCGTGCCGCTCGCACTGACAAACACGCCTAGCAGCGTCAGCGGAACGAGCAGCGCCCAGAACAGCGCGCGGTTGGCGACTTCTGGCAGATGCGCGCGGTAGAATACCACGAACGGAATCAGCGACAGGGGCACGCCTACGGCCAGCCACCCGCCGACCACCAGCAGCCCCGGCCACTGCTCCGGCTCGCCGATTGTGCCGAGCCAGCCCTCCTGGCCCAGCGTCAGGCCCGGCAGGAACAGGCACGCCCCCGCCTGCGCCAGCCACCACGCCAGCCCGGCGTAATACCACCCGCGCCCGGAAGACACCTGGAGATCGCGCAGCGCCTGGCGCGTGAAGAACACAATTACCAGGTTGCCGAGCAGCACGCCGAGCGCCGCCGCGTTCAGCGACCCGACGAACAACGGGGCCAGTGGCCCTTCGCGGTGCGCGTCGTCCGGCAGCAGCGTGACAAGGCTTTGCAGCAGGGCAGCGCCGAGTGCCAGCAGCATCCAGCGCCGCAGACCGATCGTAAACCGCTCGTGGCTGCGCCCAATCAGGGCCGCGATCAGCGCCAGGTAGCCGGTGATCAGGCCAATGGACACAAGCACAGCAGCGTCGTTCACAGGTTGTCCTTCGCCGTGAGATCGGAAGCGCGCCAGACGCGGCCCATCATAGCGCAGCCGCGCGCCTGCGGCTATAGCGCGCTGCGCCTATTCCGCGTCCGGAGGGGCACAACCCCCCAATGGTGGGCATTGACAGGCCCGCGAATCGGGCCGACAATTAGGGCCGCTATGTTGTTGATCGGAGTACGAGGGGTCATGACGACCGAGGGTTCCTTACCTAATCTGGGCGTGTCTGCCCAGGCAATACAACCCGACCGCGTGTTTTGCTCCGGCGGTAGGTGACCCCCGTTTTCCTCGTCTGGCGGCCACCTCCGCCTGAAGCCATAGGAGGTGTGCCGTGGAAATGCGCCTGCTCGACGACATCCTGATCCAGTTGCGCGCCGCGTTGGAGCGCGACGACGTGCCCGGCGCTGTCTCGATTATCGAGAGCCTGCACCCGGCTGACCAGGCCGATCTGTTCGCCGATCTGCACGACGAGCACCAGATCGCGCTGCTGCCGGAGCTGCGCCCGACCGATTCGGCGGATATCCTCGAACGGCTGGATGACAGCGAAGTGGCGGAGCTGGCCGCGCAGCTTCCCACTGATGACCTGATCCGCATCGTCGAGGAAATGGCGCCGGACGAAGCTGCTGACCTGCTCGGTGACATTCATCCCGCCCGCGCCGAAGCGGTCCTGGCCGGGCTGGACGACCCGAGCGAGATTCGCCCGCTGCTGCTGCATCCCGACGACAGCGCGGGCGGCCTGATGACCTCGGAGTTCCTGGCGCTGCGCCCGCGTATGACGGCGGAAGACGCCATCGCTGCCATTCGTACCTGGCGCCCTGACTCCGAAACGGCCTATTACCTGTTCGTGGTGGACGCGCACCGGCAGCTAGTCGGGGTCGTCAACCTGCGCCAGCTTGTCATCGCCGAGCCTGCTGCGCTGATCGCTGACCTGATGAACCCGGACGTGATTGCTGTCACGGTCGGGACTGACCAGGAAGAATGCGCGCGTATCATGCTGCGTGAGGACCTGCTCGCTCTGCCGGTCGTGGACGCGGACCGCGCGCTGGTCGGCGTGGTGACGATCGACGATGTGGCCGATGTGCTGGTCGAGGAAGCGACCGAGGACTTGCAGCGTTTTGGCGGCGCGCAGCCGCTGGAGCGGTCGTATCTCGACAGCCCGGTGCTGACGGTCACCCAAAAGCGCATCGTCTGGCTGCTGCTGCTGTTTGTCACCGAGAGCCTGACCGGGACTGTGCTGCGTCACTTCTCGAACGAGCTTGAATCGGTCGTCGCGCTGGCGTTCTTCGTGCCGTTGTTGATCGGAACGGGCGGCAACGCCGGCACGCAGACCACCAGCACGATCATCCGCGCCCTGGCCGTTGGCGAGATCGCGCTCAAAGACAGGATGCGCGCCCTGTGGCACGAACTGCGCGTCGGGCTGCTGCTCGGCGTGGGCATGGCTGTGATCGCCTACGCGCGCGCTATGACCTGGGGCAGCGCCGACGACCTGGCGCTGACCGTCGCGCTGGCGATCTTCGTCATCGTCATCTGGGCAAACCTGCTCGGCTCGGTGCTGCCGCTGCTGGCGGTCCGCCTGCGGATCGACCCGACAGTCGTCTCTGGTCCGGTGATGAGCACGCTGGTCGATGCGACCGGCCTGTTCATCTATTTCACGATTGCGCGCCTGCTGATTCTGTCATGACTGGAGCCGTCCCGGACGGAAGGGGGATCCCGATGACCCGACGCCTGCTCTACACGACCTCGAACCCCGGCAAAGTCTTCGAGGTGCGGAAGATTCTGGCGGCGCACGGGCTGGACCTGCTCGCGCCGCAGGATCTCGGCCTGGCGCTCGACGTGGACGAGACCGGGACCACGCTGGAGGAGAACGCGGCGCTCAAGGCGCGCGCCTATCTCGACCTCGTGCGCGAGCAGGCGCGCGGGGATACGCTGATCGTTCTGGCCGACGACACCGGCCTGGAGATTGACGCGCTTGGCGGTGAGCCGGGTATCCACATCCGCCGCTGGATCGGCCGCCCGATGACCGACGCGGAAATCCTGTCGTACACGCTGGAGCGGCTGGCGGATGTCCCGCCCGGCGAGCGCGGCGCGCAGTTCCGCACCGTGATCGCGGTCGGCACTCCGGCGGGCGAAGTCGAGTTGTTCGAGGGCACGCTGCGCGGCGAAATCCTGACGCAGCCCGCGCCGCTGCGCATCCCCGGCTTCCCATTCGAGGCGCTGTTTTTCATCCCGGAATGGTCGCGCCTGCTGGGCGAGGTCTACGAGCTGCCGCCTGCCGAAAAAGTGAGCTTTCTCACCCACCGTGAGCGCGCAATCCGGGCGGCGCTGCCGCGTCTGCGCGCTCTGCTCGGCGGTCCGGAAACAGCGTTTTAGCGGCTAGCAGTTGGCTCTTAGCTGAAGGCTGAAGGCTAACTGCTAATCGCTGATCTTCTCACGGCAGAATGTAATACGCGCCGGCGCGCTGGCCGACACGCCGCAGAAGGCCCGCCGACACCAGCGCATCGAGATCGTTTTGCAGCAGCTCAGGTCGCACACCGGGCGCCAGCGTCCGGAACTCGCGGAAGGTGATGCTCCCCTGGACATGCACGTAGCTCAGCGCGGCGCGCTGCCGCTGGCTGAGCACGCTGCCGTTCGGCCCGGCTGCCGCTGCCTCGACCGGCGAGCGATAAAGTCGCACTGTCAGGCGGTACGGCGCGGCTTCGAACTCCGGCGGGCGGCGGCCCTGCCCGGCCATTTCTTCGCACATGCGGCGGATGCCGCGCCCCGGCTCTGGCACGTAGCCCCATTGGTGCAGCGCCCACGCCAGCCGGGGATTGCGGCTGTAGCGCGCGCTGAGCAGGTCCTCAACCGCCAGAAAACCAGGCAGCCCGCTGGGGCTGTGAACTTCCAGCCGGTCCGCGTAGAGGCGGACCTCGACCTCGGTCCCGCGCAGGCGATAATCGCGGTGGATCAGCGCGTTGATCAGCGCCTCGCGCACCGCGCGCGCCGGGTAGGCTGATGCGCCCGCGCCAAGCTGCTCGCGCACCGTTCCGGCCAGCCGCTCGATGACGCGCACCAGCGGCCCGCTGATTCGTTCTTCGGCTACGCGCTGCGCCCGGT
>JADLHR010000461.1 GCA_020848665.1 Anaerolineae bacterium | reverse complement strand
CTGGGAGCGTAAGGCGATGAACGAGATGACCGCATTCACCTGGATGATCGCGCTGCCGCTGCTGGCGACGCCGGTCGTCTATCTGGCCGGGCGGCTGGCGCGGGACGATGGCCGCGCGGCGCGCTGGACGGCCCTGATCGCGCTGCTGATCACGTGGATTCCGTTCGCGCAGGCGGCGGCGGACCTCAGCGGCGGCGCGCAGACATTTACCCTGGGCGCGGTATCGCTGCGGCTGGACGACTTCGCGCTGCTGCTGGCGGCGCTGTCGCTGGGGCTGGGCACGCTGGTCACGCTCTACTCCGGCCCGTACATGCGCGCCGAAAGCGGCCAGGAAAAGTATTACGCCTCGCTGGTGGCCGTGGTCGGGATCATGACCGGCCTCGGCTGCGCGGCAGACCTGTTCAACCTGTGGGTCTGGTTCGAGGCGATGGCGATTGCGACCTTCCTGCTGGTCGCCTTCTACCACGAACAGCCCGCCTCGCTCGAAGCGGGCGTCAAGTACCTGGTGCAGAGCGCTGTTGGCTCGGCGCTGGTTCTGCTGGGAATCGCGCTGGTGCTGGCCGAAACCGGCTCGCTCGATCTGGCGACAATCCGCGCCGCAGCGGACAGCACGACGATGCTGCTGGCGGCGGGCGCGCTGATGACGATTGGTTTCGGCGTCAAAGTGGCGATGGTCCCGCTGCACACCTGGCTGCCGGACGCGCACTCGCAGGCGCCGAGCGGGATCAGCGCGATGCTGTCCGGCGTGGTGATCGAGGCCGGGCTGGTTGCGCTGCTGCGCGCGCTCGGCGCGCTCGGCGGGGTGACCGGCTCGTGGGGCGAGCTGCTGATGCTGTTCGGCGCGCTGAACATGGCCGCCGGAAACCTGCTCGCGCTGCGGCAGAAACAGGTTAAGCGGCTGCTGGCCTATTCGAGCCTGGCGCACGTCGGCTATATGCTGCTCGGCGTCGGGATCGCGATCTACGCGCGCGAGGCCGCCGGAGCGCAGGGCGCGCTGTTCCACATGCTCAATCACGGGTTGATGAAGGGGCTGGCTTTTCTGGCGGCGGGCGCGCTGTTGTATACGCTGCACGTCGCGGTCGGCGATCACGGCCCGCTGACGGTCCGTGACCTGGACGGAGCCGCCGCGCGCTACCCGCTGATCGCGCTTGGGCTGAGCGTAGCCGTGCTGGGCCTGGGCGGGCTGCCGCCGCTGGCTGGGTTTATGTCGAAGTGGCAGATTTTCGCCGCTGGGTTCGAGACACGCAACCACTGGATCGAGGCGCTGGCGATCTTCGCGGCGCTGAACAGCGTGCTCTCGCTCGGCTACTATGCGCCGCTGGTCAACGCGGCCTACCGCCACGCGCCCTCGGACGCGGTGGCGAAGGGCCAGCCGGTCCCGGCGCTGCTGCAAGCCCCCGTGATCGCGCTGACGGTCGCGGTGGTCGCGGTCGGCGTATGGCCGCCGCTGCTCCAGTGGCTGTCGGAGCCGGCGGGCAAGGCGCTGCTGGCGGCGTTTGGACTGTAGGCGGGGGAACAAGGGAGAACAGGGCCGATGGAAGACATCTTGCTGGCGCCGCCGATTGCGTTCGGAATCTACCTCGTCCTGACCGGCGTGCTGAGCGGGTTCGGGCGGATGCTGGCCGGGCCGGTGGACGCGCCTTCGCAGGCCAAGACGAGCACCTACGCGAGCGGCGAGGCGGCGCCGGTGCGCCCGGCAGTGCCCGGCTATCGCCAGTTCTTCACGATTGCGCTGTTCTTTGCGATTGTGCACCTGGGCGTGCTGATGCTCGGCAGCAGCGACCTGTCAGCGGTCGCGGCGGCCTTTCTCGTCGGGCTGATCCTGGCGCTGCTGGCGCTGATCCTGGGCTAGCGCGGCGCAACGAGGGGACCGGATGACACTCAAACTTGATCAAACCTGGCAGGCGGCGCTCGACAAGCTGCGAACCTGGGCGCGGATCAACTCGCCCTGGGCGATCCACTTTAACAGCGGGTCGTGCAACGGCTGCGACATCGAAATCCTGGCGACGCTCACGCCGCGTTATGACGTGGAGCGGTTCGGAATCAAGCTGCGAGGCAGCCCGCGCCACGCCGACGTGCTGATCTGCACCGGCCCGGTGACGCGGCAGGCACGCGACCGGCTGGTCCGCATCTACGAACAGATGCCAGAGCCGAAATTCGTCATTGCCGTCGGGTCGTGCGCGCTGTCGGGGGGTGCGTTTCGCGGCTGCTACAACATCATGGGCGGCATCGACCAGGTGATCCCGGTCGATGCGTATGTGCCCGGCTGCCCGCCACGCCCGGAAGCGATCATCGACGGCGTGGTCAAGCTGCTGGCGAAGCTTCAGGGTCACGACACGTCCCCAGGGCCGGTTGTGATCGGCGAGCCTGACGCCAATCCGGCGCTGGCTCCGCAGCCGGAGCAGGAAGAAGCGAGCGCGTGATGAGCACCGAAACCTGTTTGCAGACGGCAGCTTCGCTGCTGGCAGCGTGGGCGCAAGAGACAACCGGGCCGGAGCCGGGCCGCGCGGACGTGGTGATTGCGTCCGGCGACCTGATCGCAGCGGCGGGCGCGCTGATCGACGCGCGCTGGGGCTACCTGACTGCTATCACAGGGCTGGATCTCGGCCCGGACGATGGGCGGCTGGAAGTGCTGTATCACTTCGCGTGCGGCGCGGCGATTGTCACGTTTCGCGTGCGCGTCCCGCGTGAAGGGGCGGCGGTTCCCTCGCTGGTGAGCGTGATCCCATCGGTCAGCTTCTACGAGCGCGAGCTGATGGAGATGTTTGGCGTCACGGTCGAGGGCACGCCCAACACCGATAAGCTCTTTCTGCCGGAAGACTGGCCGGACGGCGTCTATCCGCTGCGCAAGGATTTTTCGATGGAGCAGTTGAACGGGCAGGGCGGGGGGTAGACGATGCCGACCGAAAAATTCGTGATCCCGATTGGCCCGCAGCACCCGGCGCTGAAAGAGCCGGGGCATTTCGAGTTCAACGTCGATGGCGAGGTGGTCAAGGCCGCGAGCGTGCGCCTGGGCTACGTGCATCGCGGGATCGAGAAGGGCTGCGAGACGCGCAACTACGTTCAGGCCGCCTATCTGGTCGAGCGCATCTGCGGTATCTGCTCGCATGTCCACGCGACTGCGTTTTCCCTCGGCGTGGAGCGGCTGGCGGACGTCGAGGCGCCGCCGCGTGCCCAGGCCATCCGCCAGATCGTAGCTGAGCTGGAGCGCATCCACAGCCACTTGCTGTGGGTCGGCGTGGCTGCCCACGAAGCCGGGTTCGACACGCTGTTCATGTACTCGTGGCGCGACCGCGAGACGGTGATGAACCTGCTCGAAGGCATCACCGGCAACCGTGTCAACTATTCGGCCAACGTGCTCGGCGGCGTGAAGTGCGACATCGGGCCGGAGCAAGCCGAGGTTATCCTGGAAGGGCTGCGCTTCCTTGAGGAGCGCACGCGCCATTACCTCGAAGTCGTCTCGACCGACGCCGTATTTCTGCGCCGCACGCGCGGCATCGGCGTGATGACCCGCGACGACGCCGAGCGGCTGGGCGTCGTCGGCCCGACAGCGCGCGCCTCCGGCGTGCCGCGCGATGTGCGTGTGGACGCGCCCTACCTGCTCTACCGCGAGCACCCGGTTGAGCTGATCGTCGAGCAGGCGGGCGACCTCGAAGCGCGCTTCAAGGTCCGCGTGCGCGAGCTGTTCGAGAGCTTCCGCGTGATCCGCGAATTGCTGGCGGCGCTGCCCGACGGCGACCTGACGACCCGTATGCCGCGCCGCATCAAGCCCGCCGAGACGGTCAGCCGGATCGAGGCGCCGCGCGGCGAATTGTTCTACTTCATCAAGAGCAACGGCTCCGACACCGCCGAGCGGGTCAAGGTCCGCACGCCCACCCTGCCCAACATGGCGTCGGTAGTCGTTACGGCAGTCGGGCACCAGCTCGCGGACGTGCCGATGATTCTGGCCGGGATTGATCCGTGCTTCTCCTGCAACGACCGCATGGCCGTCGTCCGTCAGGGCGGCGAAGCCGAGGTCTGGACGTGGGAGCGGCTGCGGCAGTATGGAATTGAACATTACCGATGAACACACTGACTGCGCTGATCGCACTGCTGTTTTTCCCTGGCGGGCTGTTTATCCTGCTGGCAGGCATGGCCTACGAGTGGGCCGACCGCAAGCTGGTCGCCCGTTTCCAGAACCGGATCGGGCCGCGCTGGTTCCAGCCGCTGGCCGACAACCTCAAGCTGCTGGCGAAGGAGGAAGTCGTGCCGGATGGCGTGCATCGCGGCCTGTTCCTGACGCTGCCGGTGCTCGCGTTGTCTGGCGCGCTGACGGCGGTGCTGTACGTGCCGGTTTTCGGGCTGGCGTCGTCGTACAGCTTCGGCGGCGACCTGATCGT
>JADLHR010000460.1 GCA_020848665.1 Anaerolineae bacterium | reverse complement strand
GACCATACCATTCCCGACGACTGCGTAATCGTGCCCTCGGCGGCGGTCGCGCTTGGCGCGGCGTGCGTCGAAAAGCATTTCACGCTCGACCGCTCCCTGCCGGGCGACGATCACTACCTCTCGGTGGACCCGGCCCAGCTTGCGACGATGGTCCGCAATTTCCGCGCCATTGAGCAGGCGCTCGGCAACCCGCGCTTCGGCGTGCAATCCGGCGAGGAAATGGCGCGCAAGTTCGCGCGGCGCAGCATCGTGTCGGCGGTGTTCATCCCGGTAGGCACGGCGATCACGCCCGACATGCTGATCATGAAGCGGCCAGGGACCGGAATTTCGCCGTCCGAAGTGCCGCATCTGATCGGGCGCCGCGCCACGGTAGACATCCAGCCCGACACGGTGATTAGCTGGGATATGGTGGATTAGGCGGGGCGACGAGACGGCTCTGGAGCCTGTTATGCAGTTATGGTGGAAATATCCCCCCATCCTTCCGACCTGCGGTCGGTTCCTTCCCCCAGCGCGAGGGAAGGAAAAGAACCGGACGGACTCCCCTTCCCTCATGTTGGGGGCAAGGGGCCGGGGGATGGGGGGCTGTCCCCAACAATCAGCCAGCAAAATTCATTACAGCTTCTAGAACCAGCGCAGGCGGCGGAACAGCGCCAGCAGCCCGATTGTGACGCCGATCATCAGCGCCAGCACGAACGGCACGCCCCACTCCGCTGAGAAGGGCGGCCACGTCTCCGCGAAGTTCATGCCGTAGAATCCGCTGATGACGGTCAGCAGGCCGATGCTGACGGTGAAGACCGTCAGCCGGTTGACGACCGTGTTGAGCCGGTTGGACACCGCCGACATATACAGGTCGATCACCCCTGTCAGCGTGTCGCGGAAGGTCGTCACCATGTCCGCGATCCACATGAGATGATCGGACACATCGCGCAGAAACGGGCCGATCGCAGCCTGGTCCACAAACGGGTAATTATGATGCGTCAGGTTGCTGAGAATTTCGCGCTGGGGCCACACGACACGCCACATGTCAATCAGCGTGTTCTTCAACTGGAACAAGCGATTGAGCGCATGCTGGCGCGGGCGCGCCAGAACGCTGTTGCTCAGCGTCTCGATCTCCTCTTCAAGCATGTCGAGCAGCGGAAAGTACGTGTCTACTGTCGTGTCGAGCAGCGTATAGAGCAGCAGGCTCGGCGTTAGCTCCGGTGAGTGGCCCAGCCGCTCCAGCCGGGTTCGGACATCGGCGATCACCGGCTCGTCGGCGGCGCGCACTGTCACGACGTAGTTGCGCCCGACGAAGACATCCAGCTCGGTGAAGTCCGCTTCGCCGCCCATGCCGCGCACTGGATTGAGAATCAGGAACAGGTAATCGGCGTATTCTTCGAGCTTTGGGCGCTGGCGCTGATTGCGCGTGTCCTCAATCGCCAGTGGATGAAAGCCGAACACGTCGCGCATGAGCGCGATTCCCGCCTCGTCCGGGCCGACAATATCCACCCAGAGCGTGCCGGTGGGCGCGCGCAGCAGCGCCGCGATCTTGTTCTCGGCGACCGGCCGCCAGCCATCATCCAGACGAACGCTTGTGATCATCGGCTCCCTCTCCTGCTGCGCGTTTGGGCGGCCCGATCAACCGCCTGACGACCGCGAGCAGCTGCGCTGCCTGCCCATCCCAATTGTATCGCTGCTGCACTCGTTCGCGCCCGCGTGCGCCCATTGCGGTACGCCGCGCCCCATCGACCGCCAGCGCCGCGATCCCGGCGGCGATGCTGCCGGGGTCTTCGATATTGACCGCCAGCGCCGACTCACCTGCCAGTGAGAGCCAGAACGGGTTCTCATGCATGATCATCGGCAGTCCGGCAGCCATATACTCGAACAGCTTGATCGGCCAGTTGACCGAGCTGTTGCGCTGCGGACGCAGGCTCATCAGGCCGATGTGCGCCTGCGCCAGCAGCGCCGGGACCTCATCATGGCGCATGTTACCCCACAGGCGCACACGCTCGCCAGCGGCGGCGCGGACCTCGGCTTCGTAGGCGTCCGTCCTGAAGGGGCCGATTACCCACAGATACACATTCAGCGCCGGGTCCAGCCGGTTGACGGCCTGCACGCACTCCAGCACGCAGCGATCGGGCTGGATCGCGCCGGAGTAGACCGCGATGATCGCGCCATCCGAAGCAGGGCGGCCCGGCTCGGCAGGGCGCCAGAGCGCCAGCTCAGGCACGTTGCGGATAATCGCCATCTTGCGGCGCGCCTGCGGGAAGCGGTCCGCGATCTGCTCGAAGGCAGGCAGCACGGCGTCAAAGGCGCGCACCGCCAGTCGCTCGTAATGATCGTACAGCCACGCGACAGGGGGGCGCAGCGCGCGCGGAATCCAGTCCTTATCGAGAATCTGGAACGGGACATGCTCGTGAATGTCGTAGATGACCTTACGCCCGCCGAGCTTAAGCAGCAGCCCGACCAGCGTCATCTCTGGATCGTAGATGAAGTAAAGATCCGCGTCTTCGACGCGAGCCTGCCGCCAGACGCGCAGCAAGCCGTACCAGCGCTTCCACGCCTGGCGGGCGGGCGGTTTGGGCGGCAGCGGCTTCAGCCGGACGCCGTCGATCGTCTCGTCGGGCGCGCCTGGCGCCAGCAGCGTGACCGCATAACCGCTGCGCGCCAGAGTGCGCGCCATTTTGTAGAAGACGCGCGAGTCAAATGGATCGTGCACAGTCGAGACGAAACAGATCGCCGGCATAGACGCTCCGGGGAAGGGCCAGCACGGCCAGGGGCGGCGCCGATTGTAGCCGATTGGCTCGGCGCGTTCCACCCAGCTTGTGATAAATTGTTTTTGCCGGACTTTTATACTTTTAGTCTCTTGTGGCGCGCCTGATCTGTTATATTATTTTCTTATGACAGGGCCATGCGCTGATACAAATGAGAGCAGGGGGTGGTCGCGACTAGCTGTCAGTTGTGATTATGGTTAGGACAGAGCCTGATACGGGGGGATTACCGATGTCGAACCTTCACGAATCGTATCAGATCGAACAGGCGAAGTGGGACGAGCAGGCGCTCCGCGAGCTGGATTCTCTGGGGCTGGTGGGCGATCGTGATTTTCAGCAATACGCTGCGCACGCGAGCACGCTGCGCGGTATCGCAGAGTTTTTGGGCGATCTGCAGGGCAAGCGAGTGCTCGACATGGGCTGCGGCCTGGGGCATACCTCGGTGCTGCTCGCCAAGAGCGGCGCGCATGTCACGGCCTTCGACATCTCGCGCATGAGCATCATCGCCGCGCGGAAACGCGGCGAGATCAACGGCGTGAATGACGGGCTGGACCTGCTGGTCGCTGCGGGCGAGAGCCTGCCTTTTCCCGACGAGACGTTCGACGTGGTGTTTGGAAAAGGCGTGCTGCACCACCTTGAGCCGAAACTCGGCGCTGAGGAGTTGTATCGCGTGATGAAGCCCGGCGGCAAAGCTGCGTTCTCCGAGCCGATGGGCATGAACCTCGTGCTCAGGTTCGCACGCGCTCATCTCCCTTATCCTGATAAGAATCCGCGCGGGGCCGACTGCCCGCTGCGCTATCACGAGATTCGAGAGTGGGTGCGGCGCTTCGGTCAGGCACGGGTCGAAGAATTTCAACTGCTGAGCATGCTTGAGCGCGGGCTGGGGTTCAACCGCCCGCTGCATGTTTTACGGCGCGCGGATGATTTTCTGCTGAAGCATGTGCCGTTTCTGCGCCGCTATTGCCGTTATGTGACGCTCCACATGGTCAAAGTGTAAGCGCCACGCCGCGCACCTGGCATAGAACCGCCCCGTCCGGACTTTTCCGATAGGGCGGTTGTTTTTCTGGGCAGCGCGACAGGTTTACAGCGAAGCGCGGATGCTCTTCACCAGTTCAATAGTCTGCGGGCCGGGCGAAACATCGAGGGTCTGCTTCAGCTCGGCTTCCAGACGCTCGTAGGTCTCGATGGCGGCCTGCGGCTGACCCTGCGCGTGATACAGCTCCATGATGGCGCGCGCCAGGTCCTCGCGTTCCGGGCTGGTGGCGGCGGCGCGCAGGTAGCTCCCCAGGGCGCTCGGCTCGTTGTTGCGTCTGGCGTAGATACGCGCCATCCCGGCCAGCGCCTCGGCGTAGGTGGTCGCCAGCTCGCTGCGGCGCTGCACGACCCAATCCTGCTCCATCGTGCTCAGGAACGGCCCATGATACAACTCGACCGCGTCGCGGTAGAGCGCCAGCGCGCCTTCGTCATCGGCTACAGCAGCATTCTGAACCGCCTCCGCGAATTTCACGACATCATAATGCAGCTCGAGGTCAGGTGAGAGACGATAAAAGCCCGACCAGTAAACAGTCAGGTCAGTGCCCAGAATCTCGCTGATCTTGCGCTTCGTGACGTGAAAGACGTTTGTCGCCTCGCGTGTGGACAGCGACGGCCAGAAAGTTCGGAAAATCTCGTCTCGGGTTGTCATACCCCGATCCACGAAATAGAAAAACAGTGTGCGGGGCAGAACACCGTCCCAATGCTCGACCAGGCGTCCGTTGATCAGCACCCGCCCGGGGCCGAGCGCGCGAACTTCGAGCACCGTCTGGTTAATCGACTGCGTGTAATCGAGCATCATCTGGTCAGGGTTGACGGGCACGAGCGCGATCTTTGGCTGCAATTCCTCGCGCCACAACAGTTCCATCGGCAACTGGCGCCCGCCGATCACCAGCCGGCTGCCGCCGCTGAGCTGCGCCGCCAGCGCCGCCAGGAAATCGGCAGCGGGGTCCTGATCGAGCAGATCGAAGCCGTCAATGATGAGGTTAACCGGGCTGTGGGCGTTAATGACCCGCGCCACTGCTTCGGCGGCGGCCTGCGGCTTGGCTGGGAGCTTGTCCAGGGACTCGTCAAGCTGGGCGCGCACCGCCTCGACCAGCGCGGCGGACAGCGCCTTGAAGTCGGCCCCGGCCTTCGGGATGGCGAGAAAGACGGTGCGTTGGCCGGATGCCTGGAGCAGCGGCGCGATCAGGCTGTGCTGCCCATAAAAATCGGGATGGAGGATCACGAGCGTAATGCCGGAATCCAGGTTCATGAGCTGGTCACGGGCGCTGGCGTATATGTCCATTGTTTTCATAGTCAACCGCTCCATCCTGCAACTCCGGCCTGTGAGACCGGACAACCCGCCAGTGATTCGGATGTTATAGTGTTGATCTGACACACTTTATTGACTGCATTATACACGCATGAGGTTTGGGCTTCAACTCGATCTCGATATTGGCCGATTATAACGTTGTTGGTAGGGGCCAAACTAAGGCAGGGCGGTCGAAAGCTAACATTACTGACCAGAAGCGGGCGGCACAACGATTGGCGTGCCGGGGCTAGGCGTCGCACCCGGCGTGGCGGTTGTGACGGTGGGGCTGGCGGACG
>JADLHR010000459.1 GCA_020848665.1 Anaerolineae bacterium | reverse complement strand
CCCCCCCATCCTTCCGACCTCCGGTCGGTTCCTTCCCCCAGAACGAGGGAAGGAAAAAACAGAGCGGTCTCCCCTTCCCTCATTTTGGGGGCAAGGGGCCGGGGGATGGGGGGCTTTTCTTGGGCGTAAGTGCATAACACGCTTTAGACGTCAAACTGCGCCATCTGCTCGTACATCTGCCAGCGGGCCTGAACGTCCTCGCGCAGCAGCTTGACCAATTCCTCGGCGCGCTGCGGATCGGCGGCACGCAGGATGCGGAAGCGGTTCTGCTGATACATCCACTTCTCGATGTCTTCGCTCGGCGCCTTCGAGTCAAGCTGGAGCGGCTGTTTGCCAGCTGCGGCGTTGTCCGGGTTGAAGCGGTACAGCGGCCAGAACCCGCCTTCGACGGCGTCCTTTTGCAGGTTCATGCCGGTGCGCATCTCCATGCCGTGCGCGATGCACTGCGCGTAGGCGATGAGGATCGACGGGCCGTCGTAGGCTTCGGCCTCGACAAACGCCTTGACGGTCTGGTTCATGTTGGCGCCCATCGCGATCTGCGCGACGTAGATGTTGCCATACGTCATGCTGATCATGCCCATGTCCTTCTTGGGCAGCGACTTCCCGGCGGCGGCGAACTTGGCGACTGCGCCGCGCGGTGTGGCTTTCGACATCTGGCCGCCGGTGTTCGAGTACACGCCGGTGTCGAGCAGCAGGACGTTAACATTCCGACCCGACGCCAGGACGTGGTCCAGCCCGCCGTAACCGATGTCGTAGCCCCAGCCATCACCGCCGATGATCCATACCGAGCGCTTGACCAGATGATCGGCCACCGTCAGAAGCCGTTGCGCGGCCTCATTCGATTCCTGCTCCAGCAGCGTTTTGAGATGCGCGACGCGGGCGCGCTGCGCCTCGATACCTTCCTGCGTAGACTGATCCGCATCACGGATCGCTGTCAGCAGGTCGGCGTCCTGGGTCGCCATCCCGATCAGCGCGTCAAGCTGCTCGTAGGCGAACTCGCCCAGCTTGTCGGCGGACAGGCGCATCCCCAGGCCGAATTCAGCGGCGTCTTCGAACAGCGAGTTCGCCCAGGCCGGGCCGCGGCCGTCCGCGCGCTGCGCGTAGGGTGTGGTCGGCAGGTTGCCGCCGTAGATCGAGGTGCAGCCGGTGGCGTTGGCGATAATCGCGTGGTCGCCAAAGAGCTGCGTCAGCAGCTTGATGTAGGGCGTCTCGCCGCAGCCGGAGCATGCGCCAGAGAACTCGAACAGCGGGCGCACGAACTGCGAGCCTTTGAGCGTCGTGCGGCTGAAGGTCTCCGCCGGCGTCTCAGGCAGCGTCAGGAAGTAATCCCACTTGGCGGCTTCCATCAGGCGCAGGTCGTCGGTCAGCGGCGCCATGTTGATCGCCTTGCGCTCGGTCTTCTGGCCGGACGCATCCTTGGCGTAGGCCGGGCAGGTTTCGACGCACACGCCGCAGCCGGTGCAGTCTTCCGGCGCAACCTGGAGCGTGTACTTCATGCCTTCCCAGCCGCGCCCCTTGGCTTCCATCGTCTGCCAACCGGTGGGCGAGCTACCGTTGGCGAACTGACTGGGGTAGACCTTCATGCGGATCGTGGCGTGCGGGCACACGAACGCGCACTGATTGCACTGGATACACGCCACCGGGTCCCAAACCGGAATCTCGGTTGCAATGTTGCGCTTCTCGTACTGGGTCGTCGCGGTCGGGAAGGTGCCATCCACCGGCATCATCGAGACCGGCAGCAGGTCACCGCGCCCGGCGATGATCTCCGCCGTCACGCCCTGCACGAATTCCGGTGCGCCGCCGGGAACCGGCGGGCGGATCGTGACGATGCTGGTCGCTTCCTGCGGGTAGTTGACGCGGTCGATATGGTCGGCGGCCAGGTGCGCGGCGCGGATGTTCATATCCACGATCTTCGACCCCTTGATGCCGTAGGTGTCTTCGACCGCCAGCTCGATCATCTGGAGCGCCTGATCTTCCGGCAGCACGCCCGAAATCTTGAAGAAGGCCGCCTGCATGATGATGTTGATGCGCCCGCCCAGGCCGACCGATCTGGCGATGCTGTTGGCGTCGATGTTGTAGAGGCGCGCCTGCTTGTCGATGATCTGCTGCTGGACTTCGCGCGGCAGCCGGTCCCACACTTCGTCGGACGCATATGGCGCGTTGATCAACAGCACGCCGCCCGGCTTGAGCCGTGACACGATGTCAAAGCGGTCCAGGAAGGCGAAGTTGTGCACCGCCAGGAAGTCAGCCTGCTGGATCAGGTATTGACTGCGGATCGGCTTTTTGCTGAAGCGCAGATGCGAGACAGTCTGCGCGCCGGATTTCTTCGAGTCGTACACGAAGTAGCCCTGCGCATAATTGTCGGTCGCCTGGCCGATGATCTTGATTGAGTTCTTGTTGGCGCCCACCGTGCCATCGGCGCCCAGGCCGTAGAACATGGCCGTGTGCACGCCCGCCGGTGAGTTGTTGAAAGTGTCGTCCCATTCCAGGCTGCTGCCGGTCACGTCGTCGAAGATACCGATCGTGAAGTGGTTCTTCGGACGGTCCGCAGTCAGATTGTCGAAGACCGCCTTCGCCATTCCGGCGTTGAATTCCTTCGACCCCAGCCCATAGCGCCCGCCGACGATACGCGGCAGATACGCGATCATGCCGTCCGCATAGGCTTCGTTCAACGCGGTCACCACATCCTGGTAGAGCGGTTCGCCTGCCGAGCCGGGTTCCTTCGTGCGGTCCAGCACGGCGATCGCTTCGACCGACGCCGGCAGCGCCGCGATCAGCGCCCGCGAGTCGAAGGGACGGAACAGGCGGACCTTCACCAGCCCGACCTTCTCACCCTGCTCCTGAAGCAGTTCAACCGCCTCGTGGACCGTCTCGGCGCCGGACCCCATCATGACCACGACGCGCTCGGCGTCGGGCGCTCCCACGTAGTCGAACAGCTGGTACTGCCGGCCCGACAGCCCGGCGAAGCGATCCATCGCGGCCTGGACAATGCCGGGGGTCGCGGCGTAGAACGGGTTGACCGTCTCGCGGCCCTGGAAGTAGACATCCGGATTCTGCGCCGTGCCGCGCATCGAGGGACGGTCGGGCGTCAGACCGCGCATCCGGTGCGCAAGAACGTACTTATCGTCGATCATGGCGCGCATCTGCTCGCGCGAGACTTCTTCGATCTTCTGAATCTCGTGCGAGGTGCGGAAGCCGTCGAAGAAGTGGACGAACGGCACGCGCGTTTCCAGCGTCGCGGCCTGCGCGATCAGCGCGAAGTCCATCACTTCCTGCACATTGCCAGAGCAGAACAGCGCGAAGCCGGTCGCACGGGCCGCCGTGATGTCGGAATGATCGCCAAAGATCGACAGCGCCTGCGCCGCCAGCGAGCGGGCCGCCACGTGGAAGACGGTTGGCGTCAGCTCGCCCGCGATCTTGTACATATTCGGGATCATCAGCAGCAGGCCCTGCGACGCCGTGAACGTCGTGGTCAGCGCGCCAGTAGTCAGCGCGCCGTGAACTGCGCCCGCCGCGCCGCCTTCCGACTGCATCTCCGTCACCTGCGGAACGGTCCCCCACAGGTTCTTGACGCCCTCTGCCGACAGCTCGTCGGCGGTCTCGCCCATCGGCGAGGAAGGCGTAATGGGATAGATGGCAATGACCTCGTTCAGCGTGTGCGCGACGAGCGCCGCCGCCATATTGCCATCAATCGTCACCATCTTGCGCGACGATGTGCCGTTAGACATTCAGTTCCTCCCACTACTTTTAGGTCACCCGATCTCAGGCGAAGAACTCAGGGGGTTGCGGCCTGGGATCGCACCTGCGAGCAACAAAGACGGCGCCTCTGGCGGCACCACACGATCAAACTCGAGCGAGTTGTTAAAACGAATGGAAGCTCCAGATCACCAACTGCGCGGAACGGTCAGGCGCGGGAAATGCCAGCGCCCTGGCTCAAATTGGGCCGCCAGCAGAGGCCACACGCGCTCCGAGCTTCGCCACCAGTCTAGACGCTTTAAGGGAGCCTCAACAGTGTGGAATGTCGCCAGATCATAGACGAGTGTCACGTCTGTTTAGGCGGCGTCAGCACCCCTATCCGGCGCTCATTTTCCAGGGCAATGTCGTGCCCGGCGCGCTATAATGTGCGGCAGATGTGCGGCAGATATGCGGCAATCGTGCGACGCGCTATCGGTGTGTAAGGACGGCTCGATGCAGGTTCAGTGGCTTATTCTGTTTGATATTGACGGCACGCTGCTGAACTCCGGCGGCTGCGGGCGCGCCGCGACTCGTCTGGCGCTGGCTGAGGTGTTTGGGACCGCTGGCGAGGCTGACACAATCGCCTTCGCCGGAAAAACCGACTGGCAGATCACGATCGAGGCGCTGGAATCGGCGGGCGTGGCGCGGGCCGAGATCGACGCGCGGCTCGACGACTATCACGCCGCCGTGACGCGCCACCTCAGCGCGCTGGTCGACTCGTTCCCGGTGCGCGCCTGCCCCGGCACGCACGCGCTGGTCGCGGCGCTCAAAGCGCGCGGCGACGTGCTGATTGGCCTGGTGACCGGCAACATGACCGGCCTGATCCCGGTCAAGCTGCGGACTGCCGGATTTAACCCGGAAGATTTTCGCGTCGGGGCGTTTGGCTCCGATGGCTGGGAGCGGTCGATGCTCCCGCCGCTGGCGCTGGCGCGCGCCGAGGCGCTGGTCGGGCGCCCGTTCCCGCCGGAGCGGGTGGTGATTGTCGGCGACACGCCCGGCGATATCGCCTGCGCGGCGAGCATTGGCGCGCGGACGCTGGCCGTTGCGACCGGCCCCTTCACCGCCGAGCAGTTGTGCGCCTGCGGCCCGACGTATGTCTTCGACACGCTGGCCGAAACCGAGGCGGTCCTGAGCGCGCTGTTTTGTGACGGAGCGGCTGGTCTCGGCCCTGGGTGCGGTGCGGGTTGAAAAATGAACGAAACCGGGGCCTCGCAGGTTGCCGCGCCCCGGCGAACATGGTACTTTTTCGGTGACGGTTGAGTGATGTGGATGGGATGATGATCCGGAATCTGGCGTTGTGGGCTGCACCTCTGCTGAACCTGCGCTTCGTGCGTCGCGTCCGCCGCAATCATGGGCTGGAGCACGCGACGATTCACCTGCTCAGCCGCAAGCTGAGGAATCTGAGCATGGCGGGCCGCTCCACCGCCGGCGGCTACTATCTTTATGGCAACGTCGGCACTGCTGACATCGAGCAGGCCGCGCACGAGGCGCTCAGTCGCATGCGTGCCGGTGAGCACGGGCTGGCGATTCACCCCAACTGCGGGACGGGGCTGGTTACCGCCGGGCTGCTGACCAGCGTCGCGGCTCTCGCCGGAACGACCGGCATGAAGCGCGGCGTGCTGGATCGCCTGGCGCGCCTACCGAGCGTAATCCTGCTCTCGACGCTGGCGCTGATTGCCGCCCAACCGCTGGGGCTGTCGCTTCAGCACTATTTCACGACGCTGGGCGACCCCGGCGACCTGCATATCGTCAGCATCCGCCGCTACGAGTTTACCGTCCCGGTCGCGGGCCAGCGCATGACGGTTCACTTTGTCAAGACGGCGGCAGGCTAGGCCCGGCATGGCGCCGCGCGCTCCGACCTTCTACGTGCTGCACGGCAGCGACGACTTCAGCCTGCGCGCCCAGGTGAACACCATGCGCGCCCAGATGGGCGATCCCGCTACCGCCGAGCTGAACACAACCGTGCTCGATGGCCGCAGCGTCAGCCCGGCGGCAGCGCTGGCGGCGGCTCGCGCTATGCCGTTTCTCAGCGACAAGCGGCTGGTGATCGTCGAAGGGCTGCTGAGCTGGCTGGTACGCAAGGCCGCCGGGAAACCCGGCAAAGTGGCGCTGGAGGAGCTGGCGGCGGGGCTGGCGGACCTGCCCCCCCACGCGCGGCTCGTCTTCGTGGAAACCGAGCCTCTGGCCGAGCGCCACCCGATTCTGACCGCCGCCAAGACGCTGCCGGGCGGCTTTCACAAGCTGTTCGGCCCGCCGCCTAACGTCGGCGTGTGGATTCGCAACCACGCCCGCGAAGCGTATGGCGTCGAGATCGAGCCGCAGGCCGCCGCCGCGCTCGCCGCCGTGATCGATACCGATCTGCGCGCGGCGGATAACGAGATCGCTAAGCTGGCGACCTATGTGGACGGCGCGCGCCCGATTACCCTCGACGATCTCAAGCTGTTGACGGTGTACACTGCTGAGGCGGATGTCTTCGAGATGGTGGACGCGATCGGGCGGCGCGATGGTGACACCGCGCTGCGGCTGATCCACCGCCTGCTGCAAGACGACGAGCCGCTGCGCCTGTTCGGCATGATCGTGCGCCAGTTCCGCCTGCTGATCCTGGCGCGCGAGCACCTCAACGCGGGCGGCTCTCCCGTCGAATTGAGCCAGGCGATCGGCGTGCATCCCTTCGTCGCCAAAAAACTTACCGAGCAGGTTCGCGCGTTCAGCCTCGGCCAGCTTGAGACGATTTATCGCTATCTGCTCGACACCGATCTCGCGATCAAGACCGGCAAGGTGGATGGCGAGCTGGCGCTCGACCTGCTGATCGCGGGCGTCGCTTCCTGAGTCCCGTTTCCTCCCAAGAACAGGGGTGTTTGCATCCGGCGGTGAGAACTTGACCGCTCTGGCTGCGTATAGAGTTATGTCAACAGAACCGTAGTTGGAGCGCAGCATGTCCATGAACGGTCATACCGACGGGAAATCAAACGGGCAGAAAAACGGGCTGTCGGGGCGGCTGGATCGCTCACGCCTCCAGTTGTTCGAGGTATCGGGCCGCGTAAACGAAGACAGCGTGTCCACGCTGATCACGGCGATCGAGCGCGCGCTGGCGGCGGGTCGCTCGCAGGTCATTCTCGACTTGAGCGGCGTGGAATACATGAACAGCGCCGGGCTGCGCGCCCTGGTTCAGGCGTACAAGGCCGCGCAGGGACGCAGCGGCACGCTGCAAATCACGAACCCGTCGCCGCGTATCCGCGAGCTGTTCGCGCTGGTCGGGCTGGACACGATCTTCGGCGTCGGGCCGGACGCATATCCTGACTACAGCGCGCTGTTCGCCGACACGCGCTTCGCGCTCCAGCGCCAGGCGCACCACCTGGGCTGATCGCGGGCGCACCACAATCGGCTGCGTACCCACTGGCTCGCCTTACCCTTGTTCAGCGCAGCGAGGTCAGGGGTGAGGTGAAACAGCGGGCACACCCTGCGCGCCAACGTGTGATAAAATCACCCCTGAAGATTTTTTCGCACGCTTGCCACAGGAGTTAGGCGCATGACCCACGAAAAAACCGCCTGGATCGAGGCGGAGATCGCCAGTCTGAAAGAACAGGGGCTGTACACGCACATCCGCACGCTCAGCAGCCCGCAAGGCGCCTGGCTGGTGGTCGATGGCCGGCGCGTACTCAATTTCTCGTCCAATAATTACCTCGGCATGGCGAATCATCCGCACGTGGTCGAAGCTGCCGGGCGGGCGATGGACCAATACGGCGTCGGCCCGGCGGCGGTGCGCTCCATCGCGGGCACAATGGACCTGCACCTTCAGCTTGAGGAGCGGCTGGCGCGCTTCAAGGGCGCCGAGGCCGCCGTCACCTTTCAGAGCGGCTTCATGGCGAACCTGGCGACGCTCGGCGCGCTGGTTGGGCGCGGCGATGTGATCTTCTCCGACCGCCTCAACCACGCCAGCATTATCGATGGCTGCCGCCTTTCCCGCGCCGAGGTGGTCGCCTACGAGCACAACGACCCCGCCGATCTGCGCCGCAAGATCGCCGAGACGGCCGAATACGGACGCCGCCTGATCGTGACCGATGGCGTGTTCAGCATGGACGGCGACATCGCACCCCTGCCGGAGATCGCCGCGATTGCGTCCGAGCACGGCATTCTGCTGATGGTGGACGACGCGCACGGCGAGGGCGTTCTGGGCCGGGGCGGGCGCGGTATCGTCGATCATTTCGGGTTGCACGGTCAGGTCGATGTCGAGGTTGGCACGCTGAGCAAGGCGTTCGGGGTGGTCGGCGGGGTGGTCGCTGGGCCGAAGGTGATCATCGACTGGCTGCGCCAGCGCGGGCGGCCCTTCCTGTTCAGCAGCGCGATGACCGTGCCGGATGTCGCCGCGAACCTGGCGGTAATGGACCTGCTCGAAGAAAGCACCGAGCTGGTCGACCGGCTGTGGAGCAACGCCGATACGTTCAAGCAGGGGATGCGCGCGCTCGGCTTCGACACCGGCGCGACGCAGACGCCGATTGTGCCGGTCATGCTCGGCGAGGCGCCGCTGGCGCAGCAGTTCAGCCGGCGGTTGTTCGAGGAAGGCGTCTTTGCGATGGCGATTGGCTATCCGACCGT
>JADLHR010000458.1 GCA_020848665.1 Anaerolineae bacterium | reverse complement strand
GCCGGGTAAAGCCCCCCATCCCCCGGCCCCTTGCCCCCAAAATGAGGGAAGGGGAGACCGCTCTGTTTTTTTTCCTTCCCTCGTTCTGGGGGAAGGAAAGCCGACCGCAGGTCGGAAGGATGGGGGGGGCCTGGAAACCAGACCACGAAGTGCATAACAGCATCTAGACACGAGTAGCACAGGCCATGTCCACTTTCAGCATTCAGTATCTCGAAGCCGGCCCGCATATCGCGGACCTTCCTCCACAAGTGGCCGCTGCGCGGCTGCGCGCCGCGTTTGAACGGCTGCCGCTGGCGATGGTTTTGATCGGCTGGCAGCTACCAGATGCGACGCTCCAGGCGTGCGCCGAAGTCTGCGAGCAGGCCGGGGCGACGCTGTACCGCTGGCAGCCCCTGCTGACCGGCGACGGGACCTTTACGCCGCACCCGGAATGGCAGGTGATCGGCCTAAACGGGCAGCCGGTCGCCGGCTTCCAGCAGATGCCAGAGTTCACCTTCGTCTGTCCCAACAGGCCAGCGGCGGCGAACGCGGCGCTCGATAACCTGGACCGCGCGCTCACGAACGCGCCCTATCGCGGCGTCTTCCTGGATCGCATCCGCTGGCCCTCGCCCGCCGCTGATCCCGGCGCGCAGTTCGGGTGCTTCTGCCCGGACTGCCAGCGGGCTGCTGCTGAGCAGGACCTCGACCTCGACGCGGCGCGACAGTTGCTGCTGGAACTGCTGGACACGCCGGACGGCCCGGCGCAGATAGCCCGGCTGCTGCTCGACGCTGCCTGCTCTGCGGGCGACGCGCTCACGCCTCTCGGTGCGCTGATGCAATTCCGCGTCTGGTCGATCACGCGCTTCGTCGGGCGGGCAATACAGGTTGCGCGCGCGCACGGGTTGGCGGTCGGGCTGGACGGCTTCTCACCGGCGCTCACGCCGATGGTCGGCCAGGACCTCGGCGCGCTGGACGCTGGCGCGGATTGGACCAAGGTCATGACCTATGGGCATACGCTCGCGCCCGCCGGGGTGCCGTTCGAGCTGGCGGCGCTGGCCGATTGGCTGGCAGCGCGCGGGGGTTTGTCCGGCGATGACGCGCTGCGGCTGATCGCGCAAACGACCGGGCTGCCGCTGCCTGATACGCTTAGGGCGCTGCGCGGGGAAGGTCTGTCACCAGAAGCGTTGGGGGACGAAGTGCGCCACGCGCGGGCGAGCGGCGTGCGCATGCTGTTGGCGGGCATTGAGTTAGTCGATATCGAGGGAATCACCGCGCTGGGTGACGCGCAGATCCGGGCGGATGTGGCTGCTTTCCGCGATCATGGCGCGGACGGCCTGGCGCTGTCGTGGGATTTGTGGGCAATACCACTGGGACGGCTGGATGTCGTGCGCGACGCCTGGGGTGCGTGACCATGCCTGAACCTAAAATCGTGCTCAGCGATGTGTCGAAAATCTTCGCGTCTGGCAAGGGGACGCTTGTCCCGGCGGTCGAGCATGTGTCGCTGGATGTAATGCCCGAAGAATTTATCTGCATTGTCGGCACGTCCGGTTGCGGCAAATCGACGCTGCTCTATCTGATCGCGGGTCTCAGCTTCCCGACCGAGGGCCAGATCAGGATGGATGGCCGCGAAGTGACCGGCCCCAGCGCCAAAGCGGGCATGGTGTTCCAGGGCGATTCGGTCTTCCCCTGGCTTTCGGTCCGCAAGAACGTGCAGTTTGGCCCGGAGCTGCGCGGTGTGGACCGCCGTGAAGCCCGTCAGATCGGGCAGCAATATATCGATCTGGTTGGCCTGACGGGGTTTGAGGACCTGCTGCCGAAGGAGCTGTCCGGCGGCATGAAGAAGCGCGTGGACGTGGCGCGCGCCTTCGCCAACGATCCCGATGTCCTGCTGATGGACGAGCCATTTGGCGCGCTGGACGCCATGACCAAAGAGCGCCTGCAGATTGAGCTTCTGAAAATCTGGGAGCACGAGCGCAAGACAGTCCTGTTCGTGACGCATGATCTTGAGGAAGCCCTGGTGCTGAGCACGCGCATCGTCGTGATGGGCCGCGCGCCGAATACCATTCAGACGATTATCGACGTGCCGTTTGGGCGCCCGCGTGATCTCCTGCTGAAAACCAGCGCCGAGTTTCAGGAAATGCGGCGCACGCTGTGGCAGATGCTGCACCCGCGCGACCCGGCCAGCGGGTAGGGCTGCGACCGGGCGCAGCGCCCTGGACTCTCTCGGCAACACAGATCATTGCTGCTTTTCGCTGTCCTTCGCCGCCCTTCGCTTGCCCTTCGCTGCTCTTCGCCGCCATTGTGCTACAATACGCGCGTTACCGGAACTGCATACGGAGACAGGGATGCGCGTATCGAAGCGGCTCGCAGGGGGTCTGGCGCTCGCGTTGGCGCTCGTATTGGCCGGGTGCAATTTTGGCGGTGAGGAGCCAGCCCCGGTGGTGATCAGCAGCACGCCGGTCGCCTGGGCAACCCCCGTGGCGGACGGCCCGCCAGAGGATACCCCGGCCCCGACGCTCGACCAGTCGTCGCCTGCCCCCTCCCCCACGCCGCTGGCGCTGCCGTCGCTGACGCCCGCGCCAACGCTGACCCCGCCGCCGGCCCTTCCACCGACAGATCTGCCAGACACGCCCGCGTCACTGCTGCCGACGACCGCTACCGCGCCGACGCAGGCGCCGCGCCTGACTGTCGTCCCGACCGTCGCCCCAACCATAACGCGCACGCCGTTCGCGTTTCCCAGCCCACGCCCATCGGTCACGCCGCGCCCCCCTGATACGGCGACGCCGGTCGCGGTCGCCGCGCGCGTCTGCCCGACGTGCAGTATGCTGCGCCTGCGCGGCTCGCCCGGCACCGCCGGGGAAATCGTATCCCTGCTGGCGGCGGAAGCGCCGCTGCAACTGATCGGACGCACGGCGGACAGCCGTTGGGCGCAGGTCATCACGGCGGATGGCGCGCAGGGCTGGGTCGCCACCAGCTACCTGGACGAAGGGATTGACTTCGGCGCCCTGGCAGTGACCGGCAGCGCGGTAGACGAGGTCCCTTCGCCGGACAATCTCGACATGGTGACCGGCATCACTTCGACCGCGCGCCAGATTTTCCT
>JADLHR010000457.1 GCA_020848665.1 Anaerolineae bacterium | reverse complement strand
TCAGCGCCTCGGCGCCCCAGCGCGTCGCCATCAGCAGCGCCTCGCGCGCCGGAAGCACAACCGGGTCGAACGTCGCGCCCTTCACCAGCAGCGCCGCCAGCCGCATCTCCTCGAACATATCCAGGTCATTGTTGCTGGCCGCGCCGTCGGTCCCGATGCTGAGCTTGACGCCACGCTCCAGCATCTCCTTGATTGGCGCGATTCCGCTGGCGAGCTTGAGGTTGCTGGTCGGGTTGTGCGCCACCGCGACGCCGTGCTCGCGCAGCATCCGAATCTGATCCGAATCGACGTGAACGCAGTGCGCCGCCAGCGTCTTTGCGCGGAACACGCCGAGATCGGCCACACGCTCGACCACTTTCTTCTCGAACTCAGCCCAGCTATCCTCGGCTTCCTGGCGCGTCTCCAGAATGTGAATCTGGAGCGGAACATCATACTCCACAGCGAGATCCGCGCACGCCCGCAAAATTTCGTCGGTGCAGGTGTAGGGCGCATGTGGCGCGACCGAAGGCACAATCAGCGGGTGCCCCTTCCACTCCTCGATGAAGCGGCGGGTGTACGCCAGGCTCTCCTCGTAGCTCTCAGCGTCCGGCGCCGGATACTTCATGATGGACTGCCCGCAGACTCCGCGCAGCCCCGCGTCCGCCGTCGCCGCCGCAATATCCGCCTCGTAGTAGTACATCTCTGCGAAGAGCGTCGTGCCGCCCCGGATCATCTCGGCGCACGAGAGCTGCGTGCCCAATCGGCAAAACTCTGGCGTGACGAACTCGCGCTCGGTCGGCATCATGTAGCCCATCAGCCACACGTCGAGCCGCAGATCGTCAGCCATCGCGCGCAACAGCGTCATCGGCATATGCGTGTGCGCGTTGACCAGGCCGGGCAGAATAATCTGGCCGCTGCAATCCACCACTTCGGCGGCCTGGAACTGCGCACGCAGCGCGCTGGCAAGGCCAACCGCGACGATGCTGTCGCCCCGGATCGCGACCGCGCCGTCGTCGATGCGGTCAAGCGCCTCGTTCATGGTCAGCACGACTCCGCCCACAAGCAAGGTGTCTACAGTCTGCATGGACCGGTCCTTTCCTGCGTGAAAATTCCGATTAGTATAGCGCATTCTCCGGGCGGCACGAAGTGAATCGGGCAGATTTTCAGGTGGCATCTCCACCAAGTTCGCGTACAATGATAGGCGGCTCTTACGAGCCAACGCATAATGGTTTGCGCCTGTGCGGCGCCGCAACGCGCCGACACCGTGCCAGATACGCGCCACCTGCGAGGCAACGCCGCCCATGCTGCAACTGCGCCGGGATTTCCTTCGCTCGCTTGAGGCCGGGATCGTCGGCCTTTTCCTGATCCAGGCTATTCGCTTCGTCTACGCCGGCCTGTATGCACGCGCCAGCAGCGCCGACCTGGTCGAGCGCGCCATTGATCGCGCCGCGCTGGACGGTGTGCCAGGCGTGGTCGAGCTGGCGACCGTCCAGAACGAGATCGTGGCGCTGGCCGCGCTGCTGCTCCTGCCGGTGCTGGCGCTGGTGATCGGGCGCTGGCGCGCCAGCCTGCCCTTCGCCGTGATTCTGGTCGCCCTGGGCCGTTCGCTCGCGATCCAGACGCCGGATGTGCAGGTGCTGGCCGGATCGCTGGTGATCGGCGCGGGGCTGCTCTATACGGCGCTCGTCATCATCCGCCGTCCAGCCTTCTTCCCGGTGATGATCCTCGCGGGTCTGGCCGGGGACCAGCTAATCCGCGCGCTAGGCGACACGCAGGATTACTCGTGGCAGGGCGGCTATGTGCTCGACATAGCGGGCTATTTCACGGTCGGGATCGAGATCATCATCTCGCTGGCCGCCATCGTTATGATCTTCCTGTCCATCGGCCTGTGGTTCGTCGAGCGCGCCGAGTCGCGCGCCGAGGGCTACGTGCCGGGACCGCGCGGCGTGCTGAATCTCTGGGGCGCGCTGGCGCTGGGTGCGATCCTGTTCCTGGAGCTGACCGTGCTCGGCCTGCCGAACGTGGTGGCGCGCTGGTCCGGCGTCGATTACGCGGGAATCGTTCCCTGGATGCTGGCCGCAACGACCCTGCCGCTGGTGCCGGAGATTCGCGCCGGAGCAGGCCGCTTCGCCGGGATGTTCGACGGGGTGTGGCGCGGATGGCTGTGGCTGCTGCTGCTCGGCCTGCTGATCGTGGTCGGGCGGCGCTATGACGGAATCCCGTCGGCGGTTGCGCTCGCCCTGGCGCAGTTCGTCGTTGGCCTGACGCTGTGGTGGTTGGTGCAGACCGGCGCGCCGCGTCATAACCTGACCGGGCTGGCCCTGCCCTTTGCCGTCGTCACCTTCGGGCTGCTGATGGCCGGGGAGTATTTCACCTACGATTACGCCTACGTGCGAGACTTCGCGCCGCCCTACGACAGCGTGGACGAATTTCTGCGCGCTTTCCGCGAGATGGGGCTGGCGCTGGCGCTGATCGCCGCGCTGCTGGCCGCGATCCCGATGATCCTGGCGCGGCGGCGCATCCCCTGGCGCGGTGGCCGCGCGTCGTACAGTTTCCTGGCGCTGCTGCTGGTCGTCGCAGTCAGCGCCGGCGGCGCTGCCGCCGC
>JADLHR010000456.1 GCA_020848665.1 Anaerolineae bacterium | reverse complement strand
ACCAGGATATCGCGCTGGTCGTCAAGCGCGACGTGGCGGCGGCAGACCTCGAAGCCGTGATCCGCGAGGCGGGCGGCGATCTGCTCGAAGACGTGCGCCTGTTCGACGTGTACGAGGGCGATCCGATCCCGGCGGGCCAGAAAAGCCTCGCCTACAGCCTGACTTATCGCGCGCCGGACCGCACGCTGACCGATAAGGAAGTCGCCAAAGCGCACGAACGCATCGCGCGGGCGGCGCAGAAGCGTCTCGGCGCGGAACTGCGGGCCTGAGCAAAGATCTGCTAAAGGTAGCACAGAGCAGCTAAAGGCAGCGAGGTCCTACATCGGCTTCGCTGTTCTTTATTTTGCTGCTTCTCGCTGCTTCTAGCTGTTCTTGGCCGCTCTCGACCTACATCTGCTGGCGGCGCAGCATCGCCATCAGCGCCATCCAGCCGAGCGCCGCCATTCCGGCCAGCACCAGAATCCCGCCGATCAGGTACGGCTGCGTGTCGCTGCTGCCGCCGACCGAGGCCGGACGCGCGACGATCTGGGTCGGCGCAGGCGAAGGGGTCACCGAGGGCGGAGGCGGCGTGGGCGACATCATCTGCGCGTCGAGCAGCGCGACCGGCGTGCCACCTGGCCCCGCGTCCGGCTCGCTGGCCGGAGCAGCGGGCGTCTCGCTGTTCGCCTGCGTTGGGATGCCGGGCTGTGGCGACGGGGTTGCCTCGGACGCTTCGACTGGCTCGGTTTCCTCTGCCGGAGACGCGACTGGCGCCGTATCCTCAACCACAGGCGGCAGGGCTGAGGGAATGACAATCGGACCGCCGGACGGCGCGAGCGGCGCTTCCCCCTCGGCGGCGGGAGCAGTTGCTTCCGGCGCGCCAATTGGCTCCGGCGGCGCGGGCGTTTCTACCACGATCTCCAGCGGCGTTTCGGTTGGCGTCGCAGTCGGATCGGGCGTGCGGATCAGCAGTTCGTCGCCCGGATAAACGACCGCCGGGCGCACCAGCCCGTTCATCTCCAGCAGGTTGTCGAGCGTCAGCCCATACAGCGCCGCGACGGTCCAGGCCGTCTCGCCCTCGCGCACACGGTGCGTCAGCGGCGGGGTGGGCGTTGGCGGCGGAGCCATCCCCGGCGGCAGACGCAGCATCAGCTCGTCGCCGGGATTGATCACCTGCCCGCGCTCGATGCCGTTGATCAGCATCAGCTCGTCCAGGTTGAGGTTGTGGATCGCGGCGATGTCCCACAGCGTTTGCCCTTCCTGCACGAAGACGGACATCGGCGGGGTGGGCGTCGGCGGCGGGACCATGCCCGGCCCAAGCTGGATCATGATCTCGTCGCCGGGATGCACGACCATGCTCGGACCCAGGTTGTTGAGCGCGCGTAGCTCGCCCAGGTCCACGCCATACACCATCGCCAAATCCCAGACTGTCTGGCCCTGCTGGACCTGGTGGACGGTCGATCCGTCGGGGCGCGGCTCGGCGCGCACCACCGGGACCGCGACGATCGCTGGCTCGTCCTCTTCTTCCGCCGCGCCGCTGCCACCGCTGCCCGACCCGCCGGGGCCTGCTGCCGGGCGCGCGGTCACGGGCCGTCCGACTACCAGGACATACAAATTCGAGCGGCCTCCGGTCACGACGCCGATCCCAACGTGCTCGTGCGGCGTGGCGAGCATTCCGCGCAGGTGAATCGGGCTGTTGGTCCACCAATCGACCGCGCCCTGCGGCGACATATTGCTGCCGCCGACGTAGTTCTCAAGCACAAAGCCGGAATACCCGGCGGCGGTCGCACGGTCTTGCGGACTGGAGCCGCCTTCGCCGGTGTGGCCCCACTGACCAGAGGCGATCACCCAGTTCGCCTGAGTCTGCGCGGCGGCGTTGAGCGCGGGGTGAGGAGTCAGCGCGGGCAGGCCATACGAGGCGCGCAGCCCATTGACTAACGCAATCACCTGCGAGCCGGGATCGCCCTGGGCGCTGGCGGCAGGCGTGCGAGTCGCCAGCCCAATCGGAAGGAGAAGCGCGGTGAAGACTACCAATAAGCGTCGCATCATGAAGTGATAATAGCGCGGGGCGCATTCCCTATCAATAAATCAACGGAGTGCTTATGAACTGGCGGGCGCGGGCGTGATTGCCAGGGCAGGGGGTGGAACACGCGCCGTCAGCCAGGCGACGATCTGCGCGGCCAGGCCCGGCTCGGCGGCAAAAAGCCTGGCGCCATGCGCGGCGGCGGGGACGATGACAAGCTGGTGATCGCTGGCGGCAGCAAGGCCGTCCAGCATGACGCTGTCGGCAGGGTTGTTGGCGTCCGGCTGGCCCGTGACGATCAGCAGCGCGCGCGCGCCCAGGCGCGGGATCGCCGGAGCGGTCGCGATCCCGTGATAGTCCAGCCCTGGGCTGAGCAGCACCGCCGCGCCGCACCCGACCAGATCGGCGCAGGCGTTCAGCGCCAGGTTCGCGCCGACGCTCGCGCCGATCAGCACGATCCGGGATGAATCCACGCCCGCCAGCGCGCTCAGCAGGCGGAGCGCGGCCTGCGTATCGCCGGGCATCTGCGCCCAGTCCGCCTCGCCGCCGGAGCCGCCGTGCCCGCGCAGGTCGAAGGTCAGCACGGCGTAGCCCGCGGCGCGCAGCGGCTCGATCAGCGGCGCCCAGTCCTGCTGGCTGCCGCCGGCCTGGTGCACGAGCAGAGCCGCCGGGGCGGGCTGGATGCTCGCGACGTAGAAATGCGCCTGAAGCGCCGTCCCGTCCGGCGCGCTGATCGTCATCGGCAGCACCGCCTCGGTCGGCGCAAGCGTTGGTGTGGACGGCTCCTGCGAGGGCTGGCCCTCGGCGGCGAGCGCGGCTTGCGTCGGATTGCTGGCGCCGATCGACAGCCCGCTCTGACCGTCTCCCTGCGGCATCACCGGCGCGACGGTCGGGCTGGCCGGAATGGTCGGCGGCTGCGTCGGCCAGGCGTAGGTCGCGGTTGGCTCAGGCGACGGGTTGATGTCACAGGCGGCCAGCAGCGCCGCGACGAGCAGCAGGCTCGCTGCGCCGCGCGTGCGGCGTACCATCATTTCGGAGCCTCCGCGCTGCGCTCCGCCAGGACGATCATGCGCGGCGCGCCGCTCTCGAATGGCCCCTGATCGTAGTCACCGTACAGCTCCAGCACGGTCAGCCCGGCGGCATCCAGCAGCAGATCAGCCTCGGCGGGGAAGATGTAGCGCAGCTCCAGCGGAGCCAGCGTGCGCCGGATGATCCCCGCCTCGTCCAACTCGTCGTAAATCCACGTCACGTTGAGGCGCTGCGCGGCGCGATCGATCGCGCTGACCGACTGCTGCATCACCTGGCGCCCGCTTTCCGGCTCGAAGAACGTGCGCTCCAGCACCAGCAGCCCGTCCTCGTCCTGCGCGCCGTAGGCGTCGGTCGCGTTGGGCAGATCGAGCACCAGCAGGCCGTCATCGGCCAGCAGGCGGCGGCAGGCGCGCAGCACGGCAAGCTGATCGGCCTGCTCCAGAAAATGCATGAACGTGTTGAACGGGACGGTGATCAGCCTGAAGCGCCCCTCGACCGGCATGGCGCGCGCGTCGCCATGAACCAGTGTCACGCGGTCGCGCAGGTCCGGCTGCTCGTCCAGATGACGCTCGACGCGCGCCAGCATCGGCGCCGACAGGTCGAGGCCGGTCACCCGGCAGCCGAGCCGCGCCAGCGCCAGCAGCACGCGCCCGGTCCCGCAGCCGACGACCAGCGCGTTTTCGCGCCCCAGGTCGTCGAGCAGCGCCTCGTACAGCGCCAGATCGTCGTCATAGGTCGCGTTTTCGGCGTCGTAGAAGCGCGCGATAGTGTCGTAAAAGCGCTCGTTCTGGTGCATGGCTGCGGCCTTCCGCCCGCGTCGGCTACCCGTTACACCGGGCAGCGAGTCCTGGCCCGGTTCCGGCGTGCAGTGTAGCCCAGGATCGGGCCATCCTCAAAAAAGCAGGGCGGCGCGCACGGCGATCACTTCAGGCTGCGAGACTGATGGCGCGGGCGCGGATTGCGAAAAAAAGCCCCTTTCCGACGGGGCCGGAAAGGGGCGCGAGACGACATGCTGGCAGCGTCTAGCTCACGACGGTCGTCGGCAGCGGGCGTCCCTGCCACGTCGCGTCGTAGTTTGGCCCCATCGTGCCGACCTCGACCCACAACGTCTGGCAGTTCCACATGATCTTGTAGTACTCACCGCTGGCGTCCATGCCGAAGACCCACGCCGTCTTGCCCGCCGCAAGCGTGATCAGCGGGGCGGTCAGTTTCCCTGGCGCATAATACACCTTCGCCGGGGCGACAAAGCTCCCGACGACGGCCTGGGGCGGGATCGGCATCAGAACGTCGCAGCCCGCCACGCCTGTCACACTCAGGACAAACGCGCTGGTGGTATTAGCGGCGGCGCAGGCGTCTCCCACGACGGCGGGCACGGCATAGCTCCCGTTCGAATTATAGGTTGTCACTGCCGCAGGTCCAAGCGCATCTTCGACGTAGATGCCGATGCCGGCGGCGCCTTCCAGAATCGGATCACCGATCACATAGCGCACCGTCATTGTACCGTTGGCAGGCACAGCGCCGCCCGCGCCAGCCCGGAAGGCCCCATCATCCCAGAGATTGACGTAGTAATTACCGGCATCCTGGACCCTGAAGGTGATATCGATGTAGCAGCCATTGAGGGTGATGCTTTGGATTGTCGCACCGAGCGCGGCGGATGCAGGCGAAGGCATACCACCGAGCACGAGCGCAAGCACAAGTACGACCACAACGCCGAGAAGTGCAGAACGCATGGCAATCTCTCCTTGTTGCTACATAGCGGAGTAATAGTCAACAGGATGCGAATGCAAAACCCATGAATATATTATCAGAGCGATGTTTATATTATAGTCGAATCTTGGTCACTGTGTGTAAAGAAGTTATATAAAACTATTTCCTGGCCCGCCGATGCTGACCGGCTTTAGCCACGAGGCGGACGGCGGTGCTCTCCGTTTCTGAGAGCGACCGATAGCTCGCCAGACAGAACTTATTTCCGGCCAACTGCTTGACTCGCACAAATGTTTTATGCTATACTGATAGTTAGATTGCGCAATTACGCAATAACGCAAGAAGATGCGCACGAGTGTCAACTGCGAGCGAGGCCATCATGCCATCCGAAACGTGTTCGAACGCCCTGTTGACCCAGACTGAAGCTTATCATTCCGTTCGCTGCTCGGCGCAGGTCCTGGTGATCGACCGTCGCGGCGGCCCGGCCAGCGTGCTGATGGACACCGCGAGCCGCCTGCGGGATGGCGATCTCTCACTGACCGAAGTAGAGCGCCGGTTTGACGCGCTGCGCGCCCTGGACTGCTTCTGCTTCGACCTGGTGGTGATTGGTGTAGACAGCAATCGGATGGTAGAGCTGAGTTTGCTGTCTGAGATTCATCACCTGCGGCCCGAAGTCCCGGTGCTGGTGGTGGGCGACCAGGTGCCGCGCTTCTTCCAGCAGTATGCGCGCCACTACGGCGCGTCCGAGGTGCTGAACATGCCCCGCCGTGCGGCGGAGCTGCGCGATATGATGGAGCAGGTCATCGGGCGTTATGTCGACGCCAGCGCCGTGACCTGCCTGGACTGACCAGAAACGTTCCCAGACAGCATGATCCCGGCCTGGCTGGCCGGGACGACTAAAGGTGTTCCATGCCACTCCAAGTCATCGAAGCAATTGACCCGCTCACCAGTCTCGCCCGTCTGGAAGCCTCACCCGTCTACGAGCTGGTGCTTGGCTTGCGGACGTTGCTGCTGCCGGCCCGGCGTACCAACGCGCGGGCCGCCCGCGCCCGCGAGGCGCTGGAGCCAGCGTTCTGGAACGAGCTGGCGGCGGTGTACGGGCGATACGCCGACGGCGGACTGTTCTTCGAGTT
>JADLHR010000455.1 GCA_020848665.1 Anaerolineae bacterium | reverse complement strand
GCACGACCACGTTTGGAAACGACTTCGAGACGGTGTCGCTGCACAGCGTGCCGCTCTCCGACCGCTGGAACGCGCTGGCGGTCGGCGGCCCGAACTTCCTGGTCGCCGCCGGCCTGCACGACGACGGTTCGGACGGCGTCGTGGCGCTGGGCACCGACCCGCGCTAAGCGGGAGTACGACGAAAAGAGGAAGGCCGGTGCGTCCGGCGCGCCGGCCCTTTTTGCAGAAAGTGAGCAGAACGGATGTCCGAGGGTTCAATCGACACTGCGCTGGCCAGGCGACTGGCCGACGACGATTTGCCGCTGGTCGAGGCGCCGACGGTCACGCTGCCGCGGGCGCGCTACCGCTTCGCCGACGGCACGGTGGTGACGCTGCGCGGCATCGCGCAGATGCTGCTGTATGGCGCGCAGAGCGAGGCGGGTAAGCCGGCGCCGCCGCTGCGCGAGGTCCGAATGGCGGGCGGCGGCGTGCAGCACATCCCGCGCCGCGACGACGAGCCGGTGCTCTCGGCGGAGGAGATCGCGCAGGTGCGCGACCCGGACAAACGGCGGGCGGAGGACGCGTACGCGCGTTACCGCGTCGAGCTCAACCAGTGGGAGATTGAGCGCAATACGCGCATGGCGCGGCTGCTCTTTCTCGTCGGCGTCGAAGACAGCCCGCCGCCGGAGATCGCCGATCTGTGGAAGCAGATGGGCTTCGGCTCCGAGATGGACATC
The DNA here is from genome assembly GCA_020848665.1 of Anaerolineae bacterium. Classification (GTDB taxonomy): domain Bacteria; phylum Chloroflexota; class Anaerolineae; order Aggregatilineales; family Aggregatilineaceae; genus DYGX01. Next base: position 3,149 of record JADLHR010000455.1, on the reverse strand, counting down.
AAGTACGCCTGGCTGGCCGCCAAGCTGCCGAACGCCGAGGCGATGGCGCACTTCTTTGAGACGGTCACGTCGCTGACGATTCCGACCGAGGAAGGGCTCGAGCGCGCCGAGGAGATGTTTCAAAGCGCAGTTCAGAGAGGGTCGGGAGCCGTGGCAGACGCTGGACGAAGCGCGCCGGCGGCTGGCGCGCCGCCAGCGCATGGGCAAACGCCGCCGCCGACCGGAATTCCAGACGACGCGGCTGCTCCATGAGCGGCTGGCCGCCCATTGGGCCGGCTATACCTGGGCGCAGTATCAGGCGCTGCCCGGTGATGACCGGTGGGTCGACTGGCGCCGCTACTTTGACTGCAAGGCGTGGGTGGTCGCGGCGTACCAGGTCAGCGTCGAGCTGGACGGCGTGAGGAACGCGGGATGGGACTAGAGCGAACCGGGCTGCAACTCGTGCTGCAAGGCGCGCAGCCGTTCATCGCCGGCGCGCGGCGCGCGCAGCAGGCGACGGATCGGCTGCATGCGTCGTTCCAGCGGCTGACCTCGCGCTCGGCGTCGGCCGGCCTGCGAAACCTTAAGATTGGGGACGTCGTGCCGCCGGCGGCGCTGGACCGGCTCAAGGGCCTGAACGACCAGTTTGATCAGCTGGGCCTGATCGTGGGCCGCGTCTCGCCGCAGGTCGGCGGCGCGATCCACCTGTTCTCCGGCCTGACCGGCGAGCTCGGCAAGGTGGCCGGCGCGATGTCGCTCACGACGATGGCGGCGGTGGCGCTGGGCGCGGCGCTCGTCGGCCTGGGCCTGCGCGGCGCGGCGATGACCGGCGTAGTCCAGGCGTTTGACGCGCTGACGGCCAGCGCCGGCACGACCGCGAACGTCCTGCTGAAAGACCTGCGCGACGCGGCGCGCGGCACGGTGGCCGACATGACGCTGATGCGGCAGGCGAACGTGGCGCTGGCCGGCGCGGGGCCCGAGTTGGCCAAGGCGCTGGCGGCGGACGGCGGGTTGGCCGGGCTGCTGGAGATTGCGCGCGCGCAGGCGCGGGCGACCGGCGAGAGCGTCGATCACCTCTTCCAGTCGCTGGTAACGGGTATCAAGCGCAGCTCGCCGCTCCTGATCGACAACACCGGCCTGGTGCTCAAAGTCGGCGAAGCGAACGAAGCGTACGCGAAGGCAATTGGCAAGGCGGTTGACCAGCTGACCGCCGAAGAGCAGCAGATCGCGCTGCTGAACGCCACGCTGGAAGCCGGGCGGGTCGGCATTGAGCAGTACGGCAAGTCGGCGCTGCAGGCGTCGGAGTACATGGCGCGCATCCAAACGACGATCACGAATACGCTCGACCGGCTGGCGCTGGCGGTGCAGCCGATCTTCACGCTGTTCCTGGCGATTGCCGACACACTTCTTTCGGCCATCGTGTGGCCGATCCAGCACGTCGTCATCCCGATTTTCTACGAACTGGCCAACACCATCTTCGGGCCGCTGCTCACGTCGTTCAATTTGTTCAAGAGCGCGGTGGGCGACCTGATCGCGCCGGTGCTACGCGTGATCCACCGCTGGGTCGTGCTGGTCGTCGGCGTCTTCCGCACGCTCGGTCACGCCTTCCAGTGGATCGCCGAGCAGGCGGCGACGCTATTCGCGCCGATCAAGGACATTGTCATCAAGTACATCGTCGAGCCGTTCACGAAGCTGCTCGACCCGACCACATTCGCCAAGGCGGCGGGGAATGTCTTCGGCGCGTACGCCTACGGCATCCTGTGGGCGGCGAACACCCTGATCTACCCGGCGGTGATCGCCATCGCCGAATTCATCGCCGACTTCCTGATGGGCTTCTCGCCAGCCAAGAAGGGGCCGCTGTCCAAGATTGACGTCGGCGCGGCGAACCTGATGCGCACGTGGCTGGAAGCGTTCACCGGCGTGCCGCTGACGCCGGTCGAGAACATGATGGGCCGCGTCAACAGCCTGCTCGGCGACATCGCGCTGCTAACGCACGAGCAGGTGACGACGCTGCTCGCCCAACTCGACGCGCAGCTTCAGCCATATATCGACCACCTGGCGGTTGCCCGCGCGCTGGCGGACTCCGTCTTGGAACCGCTGCGGCAGGCCGAAGACGCCATGCAGAAGCGGCTGGACAGCGCGCTCAAGCGGTTCACGCAGGGTGGCCTGGACGCCGAAGCGGTGCGCGCGCTCGACCGCCAAAACGAAGCGCTGGCGCGGCAAAAAGAGCTGTGGGAAGGCGTCACCGCCGAGGCCGAGTACCAGCTCGCGCTCAAACAGTCGGAGCAGGCGGTGTTGCGCGCCATGCTCGCCGTCCAGCAGCGCCGCACGCAGCCCGAAGAACAGATGGCCGACAGCGCCGAGCAGGCGGCGAAGGCGGTCCAAGAAGCCACCGGCGGCGGGGCGGCGGACATGGAGCCGTCCGCAACTGGCGGGAGCGCAGCGTTCCCGGATTTGTCGTCGAGCGTCGGGAACATTCTCGGCGTGACGGACGACGAAATCCAGACGCTGTTCGGCGAGATGGGCGCGGCTTTCACCGAGGGCTTCATGCTTCCTGGCATGGAAGGCCAGATGAACAAGCTGGTCGTCAACCAGATGAAGCTCTCGACGCAGATGAAGCGCATCACCGGCTCCGACGCCTTCCAGGGACTCAGGGGCGCGTTTGAGGGCGTGTTCGGCGACGGAGAAGACTCGCTCAAGACGAAGGTCCAGGGCTTTGTCGACACGTTCGAGGAGAAGTGGAACGGGCTGTTCGGCGAAGAAGGCTCGGTCCGCCAGACGTGGGACGGCTTCAAGAGCAGCATCAACGAGAAATGGAACGATCTCTTCGGCGAAGGCGGCACGTTCAACAATTTGTCGCTGGACTCCGTGACCGAGCTGTTCAACACCGTCTTCGGCGGCAAAGACGTCGACGGCTCGATCATGCAGAAGGTGGCGTCGACCAAGGACGACATCCAAACCGTCTTCGAGAAGGACTTGCCGGCGATCTTCGACCAGTTCTCGCTCGACACCTTATTCAATACCTTTGAGCGCATCCTGGGCCTGCAACCGGGAAGCATCCGCGACACGCTGGATTCGTTCGCGACGAAGGTCGACGACATCTTCAAGAACGCGCCGGGCGGCATTCTCCACGACGTGGTCGCCGACGTCGGCGCCTTCCTGACGACCTT
>JADLHR010000454.1 GCA_020848665.1 Anaerolineae bacterium | reverse complement strand
TACTCGGCGGGCGGCGCAGGTGGGGCGATGCGCCCGTCGATGTGCTTGAGGACGACGAGCGTGATGTCGTCGAACTGCGGCTCGTTGACGACAAAATCGTCGATAGCGGTTAGCACACCGCGCGTGATGTCTTCCGCCGCTCGATGGCGCAGATGCGCGAGCGTGGACTGCAAGCCGATCACGCCGAACTCGGTCTGGTCGGAGCGCAGCGCCTCGGTCACGCCGTCAGTGTAGGCGACCAGCAGATCGCCGGGCTGGAGCGCGATCTCTCGCTCCTCAACCTTGATGCTCGGCACAACGCCAAGCGCGATTCCGCGCGAGCTAAGCTGCTCGGCGGTGCCGTCGGCGTGGATCAACAGCGGCGGATTGTGCCCGGCGCTGGCGTAACGAACGGTCCCCGTGTGCGCGTCCCACAGGCCCAGCCAGACCGTGACGAACAGGTCGGAGCGCGTGTCGCGCAGCAGAATGTCGTTGACACGGGCGAGCGTTTCGGCTGGCGCGCGGCGCTTGGCTCCGACCGCCCGCAGCAGTGTGCGGCTGAGCGCCATAAAGAGCGCCGCCGGGACGCCCTTGTCGGCAACATCAGCTACCACGATCGCCCACAAAAGGTCGTCCACCTCAAAGAAGTCGTAGAAGTCGCCACCTACCAGCCGCGCGGCGCGATAATAGGCCGAGACATCCCAGCCGGGCACCGTGGGGAAGGTGTCCGGCATGAAGCTGCGCTGGATGTCGCGGGCGACTTCCAATTCGCGCTCGATACGCTCGGCGGTCGTGGCTTCGTTCTGAAGGCGCGCGTTTTCGAGCGTCAGCGCAGTCTGGTGCGCGATGCCGTTCAGAATATTCAGGCGGCGGTGATCAATGGAGCCGCCGAGCGCGGGATGATCGACCAGCATCGCGCCGACCTGGCGCCCGCGCGCGATCAGCGGCAGGCCGAGCAGCGCCGGAGTCTCGAACAGGCGCTGGATCGCGCCGGGAATCGGACAATCGGTTCCTGAACCGGCAGAGATCGGCTCGGCGGTCTCGACCAGTTGTGACAGGAACGGCGCGTTTTCGGCGTATAGCTCCAGCTCACGGAAAGCGTCGTGGCGCTCTGGTGTCAGGCCCCACGACGGCCCACCCCAGAAGCAGTGCTGCGCCGGATCCCATTTCAGCACGCCGCAGCGCTCGACGCCGACCAGCAGCGGCGTCAGGCGGACGATGGTTTCCAGGCTCTGCTCCGAGTCAAGCTGCGTGTTGACCGCCTCGGCCACCTGGAGCAGGGCGGTCGAGACCCAGGCCTCTTCCTGCTGCGCGACCAGAAGCTGTGCGCTCTCGACCGCCAGCGCGGCCTGGTTGGCGATGCCGCTCACCAGCTCGATCTTGCGGCGGCTCATTGGCTCGGTGCCCTCGCGCTGGCCGATCAGGATCAGGCCCATCACTTCGCCTTTCGCCAGCAGCGGCAGCACCACACCCTGGCTGATATTGAACTCCACTGGGATATCGGCCGGCTTGGGCGTGTCCGCGCTGAGCAGCAGCGGCTGGCCGTCCTGCTTGATCTGGCTGAGCAGCGGCCAGGTAAGCGGAGTCACGGTGTAGCCGGTCACCGCTGCCGTGATCTCCGGTGACAGCCCGGCGACCTCAACCACGCGGAAGCTGTTGTTTTCCGCCAGCAGGACCGCGCTCCAGTCCACGCCGACCAGTAGCGGAGTGATGCGTGCCACCGTGCTTAGCACTTCGTCGAGCGTGGTCGCGCGGGCAGTCGCCTCGGCGACCTGAAGCAGGGCGGTTGAGACCCACGCTTCCTCGCGCTGGGCCATGTAAAGCTGTGCGTTGGTGATTGCGACGGCAGCCTGGTTGGCGAAGGTGTTGATAATCTCGTTGTCTTCCGGTGAGAAGCGATCTGGCCCGATACGCTCCAGCGCGAGATAGCCGGTTGGCTCTCCGGCGACGGTCAGCGGCACCAGGATCTGATCGTGGCTGGCGGCGTGCTGGCTCTCGTCGGCGAGCGTAAGCTGGTGCAGCAGGGTGGTCAGCCGGCCGTGATCCAGGTCAGCGGCGGGGATCAGCGCGTCCCACAACCCCGCGTCGGCGTCCACGATGTCGCCGCGCGCCGCGCTGACCTGGTAGGTTGCTGCGCTGGGGTCGTAGAGCAGAATCACCCCGGCGGTGTAATCGACTACGCGCTCCAGCCCGACAAGTATCCCGTCGAGCACGCTGGCGAGATCAAGCGACGAGCCGAGCACGGTGCTTAACTCGCGCAGCGTCTCGGAGAGCATGCGGCGGCGCGACTCGTTGGCGAACAAGCTGGCGTTGCGCAGCGCGATCGCGACGGTATCGGCCAGCGCCTGGATCAGCGCGAGGTCATCCTCGGTGAAAGCCTCTGGCTCGGCGCTCTGGATGTCGAACACGCCCAGCACGTGGGTCCCGATGCGGATCGGGACGGTCATCTCGCTGCGTGTGTCAGCCAGATCGGGGTCGGTCAGGTACCATTCGTCGCCCTGCACATTACCGCTGATCTTCGGCTGTCCCTCGCGCGCGACCCAGGCGATCACGCCGTCGTCGTCCAGCGCGAATGAAAGCCGTTCCAGCGCCCAACGTCCGCTGTGCACGCCGCTCCCGCTGCGGAAGGCCAGCCGGTCGGCGACACGCAGAAACAGATGAACGCGGCTATAGCCGAGGTGGTCGGTCACCAGGTCCACCACTTCATCGAGCAGGTCGTCGATGTTGAGGATGCTGACCAGCGCGCGTGCCACGTCGGTCATAGCGTTGACGCGCTCGGTCTGGCGGCGCTCAGCGTCGAAGGTCTGCGCTTCCTGAATGGCGATCGCGAGCTGCCCTGCCAGCGTTTCCAGCAAGAAGACGTCGTCCGGCCCGAAGGCGTCCAGCCGGTTGCTCTGCACATCGAGCACACCCAGGACGCGCTGCTGCACCGTCAGCGGCACGCCGATTTCGGAGCGTGTCGCGTCGAGCACCGCGTGCGGCAGAAAGCGCGGGTCCTCGGCCACGTTCGGCGCGAGGGCAGTTTCGGCGTGGACGGCGACCCAGCCGACCATCCCCTGGCCCGGCTCCAGCGACAGCAGGGCGCGATCAAATGACTCGTGGCTGCTGGCGCGCAGCTCGATCCGCCGCGTTTTTTCGTCCATGATGAAGATGCTGATCGCGTAGTACCCGAATGCTTCGTGGATCAGCGTCACGATCTGGCGGAACAAGTCCGGCAGCGGCTGGATCGCGACGATCTGGCGCGTGACATCGTTGATCAGGCGCAGTTGGCGGGCGCGCTCCTGCGCGGCCTCAAATGTCTGGGCGTTGCGGATCGCGCCGGATGCCTGGTTTGTCAGCAGGGTAAGCAGACGGTGATCTTCGGGGCTGAAGCTGTTCGGCTGGTCGCTCTGCACGGCGATAACACCGAGGGCAGTCCCGCCCGCGATCAGCGGCGCAAAGACCGCCGAGCGCGACGGCTTGCCGGTGTGGTGGCTGGGGCGGGCGGGCAGACTCTCCCATTCTTTTTCGAAATCCCGCACCAGCAGGCCGTTGCCGGTTCGCCTGATCCAGCCGATCACGCCATCGTCGGCCTTACCGGCGAAGGTCTGCGGCGGCAGGCGCTCGGCGTCTTTCAGCCAGACCTTGATCACGTAATCGTTGCCGTCGAACAGGCCGATCTGGAAGTTGCGCGTATCGACGATGCGCGTCGCCTGCTGGTAGACGACTTCGCACAGCGCATCGACCTTCAATTGCACGCTGAGAATCGCCGTGCCGACGCCCGCCAGCACGTCCAGTTCCGGGCTAAGACGCTCCTGCGCGGCCAGGCTGATCCCGCGCCGCCGGCCGCGCCAGTAGCCGGTAACCAGGCCCAGCGCGACGCCGCACACAGCCAGCGTCGCACCGACCACCATGACCAGGATCAGCGTGGTGTCCAAAACAGCCGTTCACCTCGTCGTGCCAGGAGCCGCGGTGAGGGTCAGGTGGATTTCGACCGCGCCGCGAGCGCTGCTTCGAGGGTGGGGAAAATCCGGAACAGCATATCGAAGCCCACCATCTCGAAAATCTCGGTAATCCGGGGCTGCATACCGCTGAGCAGCACATCGCCGCCCTGGTCCTGCGCGCGCCGCCAGGCCGATACCAGAATCTTCAGGCCGCTGCTGGCGATGTACGTCATCTCCGCCATGTCGATAAACAGCCAGCGCTGCCCTTCTTCGAGCAGTTGGTTGAGCAGTTGTTCGAGCCTGGGGCTGGTGTTGCTGTCGAGCCGCCCGGCGGGGGTCACGACCACGCCGCTGTTTTCCAGCCGGCGGACCGGGAAGGCCAGCTCGCCTTCGCCGCCCACTCCTGCCGGGAGTGCGCTGCCTTCCGGGATCAGCTTGACGAGCGTCAGCCGGTTTTGCCCGTCGAGGCGCGCGTAGCTGACTTCGTTCATCAGACGGCGGATAAAGTAGATTCCCCAGCCACCCGGCTCGCGGCTGTCGAGTGGCTCGTCGGGGTCCGGCGCGGTGTGCTCCAGCGGGTTGAAAGCGGGAGACTCGTCTACCAGAGTGATCACGAAGCGATCGCCGTCATGCTCGCAGAAAACTTCGATGACGCTGTCTGCGCCTTCGTATCCGAAACCGTGCTCGATGATATTGGTCAGCGCCTCGTCCACCGCCATCTGGCAGTGATACACGGCGCGCTCGTCGAGGCCGGTGCTTTCGGCGCACGCGACGACGAAATCGCACGCGTCACGGACTTCGTCCAGGTGGGCGGCGATGGCAAGGCGTTTCACGTCAGGCATGGTTATCCCCGATCCGGCTCGCTCCCGATGGTGGCGCACCGATGCGGGGCTAGAAGCTGCCGACCGCTTCGACCTGCGTCGAATAAATCTCGAAGATAGTGTCAAGCCCGGCCAGTTCCAGGACTTCGCGCACGCGGTCCGACGGGTTAGCGATTCGCAGGTCGCCGCCCGCCCGCTTGACGCGCTTGAGCACGCGCACCATCTCACGCAGCCCGGCGCTGCTCATATACTCGACGCCGCCCAGGTCGAGCACGATATGGCTGCGCCCCTCGTCTGCGGCGCGATCCATTGCCAGGCCCAGTTCGGCGGCGTTGGTGCTGTCCACCCGGCCCAGCACCTCAAACAACTGGACGCGCTTCATCTCCGAAGAGTTGATCTCCATGACCATGTTTTCGCTCCTTTCGCAACGTGAGCAGGATTATACCACCAATTGGCGCGCGAACAGCGGCCAGAACGCCCGAAAACGCTGCAATTTGAGCCAGTTGGGCGATCTACCGGCATTCCGCCTACAATGGGGGCGTGCGAGGTATGGATGCGATCACCCGGCGGTATCCTATGAGCGTTGAAATGAGCGGAGCAGCAGCCAGGGCGGCGCGGATCGCGGCCCTGAGCGGAACGGCGCTGTTGATTGCCCAGACTGCGCTGGCTGAATCCAGCGCGCTGACGCTGCGATTTGTCGCAGCGTGGGCCGTCACGATGAGCGCGGCGCTGCTCGCGCTGCGCAGGCGCAACTCTGGCCGCGATCTTCCGCCCGACCCGGTTGCGCTGGCGCTGAGCGGGCTGGCGGGCCTGAGCCTTCTACCGGTCGCGTGGTGGGCGATGGACCTGACCGATCACTTGCTGCGCCGAAGTGTGGGCCTGCTGCCCTTGCCTGCGCTGCTTTCGCGTGACGCCGACCGGCTGCTGAGTCTCGATCTGCGGAGCGCGTCATATGAGGCGATGGTGCTGTTTGCGGTGGCGCTGATCCCGCTGGCGCAGAGCAGCCTGCTGTGGGGATCGCTGCGGCGCGCCCTGAGCGCGTCGCTCGGCCTGCGGCGCGGCGTGTGGACGGCGGCGATCCTCGGCGGCTGCGTGCTGGCGCTCAGCGCGCCGCAGCAGGTCGAGCCGGCGCTCCCGTCCGGGCTGGCGGCGCTGCCGGGGTATCTGCTGGTGGGCGTGGTTGCGGCCTGGGTTGCCGCGCTGGCCCGGTCATGGTGGGCCGGGTTCGCCGCCTATGCGACGTTCGCCTACGCTTCGCTGGCGCTGCG
>JADLHR010000453.1 GCA_020848665.1 Anaerolineae bacterium | reverse complement strand
GGCGCGGTCAGTCCGGTGCTGGTTAACCCGCAGGTCGCCTACGAGCGCCCGGCGTGGTCGCCCGATGGCGCGTCAATCGCGTATCTTGTGCGGCGCGCCACCAGCGCGGGCGAGGTGCGTCACCTCTACCTCGCGGATGCCAGCGGCGCCAACCCGCGCCGCCTGACCGACCTGGAACAGGTGACGAGCGCGGCGTGGTCGCCCGATGGCTCGCGGCTGGTTGTCGCGGCGGCGCGCGCGCCGTTCACGTCGGATGTGCTGCTTGTCAGCGTGGCCGATGGCGCGATCCAGCCGCTGACCGAGGGACAGCTTGACCAGGTCCCGACCTGGTCGCCGGACGGGCGCTATGTCGCGCTGGTGCGCGGCGGTGAGCTGGTACTGATCCGTGCTGATGGGACCGACGAGCGCGTGATCGCGCGCCTGCCGGACGCCGTGACCAGCAGCGGGCTGTCGTGGAAAGAACTGAGCGCGCCGTAAGGGGCTGCTACGCTGAGCGAGATATGCGAAACGGCGGTCTTGCGAGGCCGCCGTTTTGGGTTTACGCTGGAGGCTGCTGTTTCGCCGTGCACCCCGCACCAGGAGAGAAGACCGCATGGCTCTGATCGCCGCTTACGCAACCCCTGCCGGACCGCGTTATGGCTTGCTGGTGGATGGCGTCGTCTACGAGTGGGGCGGGCACCCGCTCACCGACCAACCCGGCGCGCCCGGCCAGGCGCTTGGCACACTCGACGAGCTGTCGCTCCTGCCGCCGCTGATGCCCGGCAAGCTGGTGTGCGTCGGGCGGAACTACGCCGCGCACGCCGCCGAGCACCAGGCCGCCGTACCCGACGAGCCGATGCTGTTTCTCAAGCCGCCGAGCGCCGTGATCGCGCACCGCGCACCGATCGGGCTGCCCGCGAACGTTGGCCGCGTCGATCACGAAGCTGAGCTGGCGGTGATCATCGGGCGGCGTGCGCGCCACGTGCGCCGCGAGGACGCGCTCGACTACGTGCTGGGCTACACCTGCGCCAACGATGTCAGCGCGCGCGACTACCAGAAGAAGGATGGGCAGTGGGGCCGCGCCAAAGGCTTCGATACCTTTTGCCCATTGGGACCGGTGATCGCGACCGATCTCGACCCGGCGCGGCTGGCGGTGCGCGCCGTGCTCAATGGCGAATTGCGTCAGAATGGGAACACGGCGGACATGGTCTTCGACGTGCCCTTCCTGATCGCGTTCATCAGCGCGATCATGACGCTGGAGCCGGGCGACGTGATCCTGACCGGCACGCCGGAGGGTGTCAGCCCGATCGCGCCGGGCGACGTGGTCGCGATCGAGGTCGAGGGGATCGGCGCGCTGCGCAACCCGGTCGTTGCCCAGGGCTGATCCTCCTCGCGCAAGACAGCAAACCGCCCCTGCCCGATGGGGATGTACAGGCCGGGAACAGGGGCGGTGATTTTTCTCGCGTGCGGCGCTTTAGCCCGCCGGGGCGAAGCGCGAAATCTGGCCGCTGTCATAATCGATCACGTACAACTCGCCCGCCTCGTCTTCGCCGAAGGAGCTGATGCTCTGACCGGATTCCAGCACGGCCTGGACATCCCAAGCGCCGCCAGCGCCAGGCGGCCGCGCAGACCAGATCGTGCCGCTGCACCAGTCGCCATAGAAGTACGTGCCTACCAGCGCCGGGATCGCCTTGCCGCGATAAACGTAGCCGCCAGTGATCGAGCAGCCGCCCGTCCCGCTGTGGCTGTATTCCGCGATAGGCATCACCGGCTCGGACGCGGGCTGCTCGCCGGAGTAAATCTGCGAGCCTTCATACGGCCGCCAGCCGTAGTTTTCGCCGCCGGGGCTGTCCGCTGGCTGGAAGTTGACTTCCTCCCATTCGTTCTGGCCGACATCCGCAATATACAGGTCGCCGGTTTCGCGGTCGAAGCTGAAGCGCCAGGGGTTGCGCAGGCCCCAGGCCCAGATCTCCGGGCGGGCGCTGCCGGTGGCGATGAACGGGTTGTCGTCCGGGATGGCGTAGCCGTCCCCGGCGTTCACGTCCAGGCGCAGGATCGCACCGAGCAGCGTGCCGAGATTCTGCGCGTTGTTCTGCGGGTCGCCGCCGGAGCCGCCATCGCCCATTGCGACATAGAGGTAGCCGTCCGGCCCGAAAGCCAGATGCCCGCCGTTGTGGTTGGCGTAGGGCTGCTCGACGACCAGAAGCTGCTGCTCGCTGGCCGGGTCGGCGCGGTCTGGATCATCGGCGGAGACGGTGTAGCGCGCGATCACGCTGCTGCCGCTGCGATCAGTGTAGTCAATGAAGAAAACGCCGTTTTCGGCATAGTCCGGGTGGAAGGCCAGCCCCAGCAGGCCGCGCTCGGTGTAACCGGTGCCAAGCGCCTCTGGGCTGATCCGGCTGGACACGTCGAGAAAGGCCGGTTCCAGCCGCTGGCCGTCGCGCAGCACCCAGATCGCGCCGCCCTGCTCGACGACGAACAGGCGCCCGGAGCCATCCCCGGCGTGCGTCAGGTAAAGCGGGCGGGTGAAGCCGCTGGCGAACGGCTCCAGCGCAAAGCCAGGGCTTTGCGCCTGAACAGCCGGCAGCGCGAGCGCCGCCGCCACAAGCAGCGCGGCTAAGGTTGTTCCAATCCGAGTTATGGGCTGTCGCATGACCCTGTCTTCTCCTGTTCCGATACATCTCCTGCAAATCGGCTGGCGCAGCGCCAGCGCAAACCCTACAGCCCAGAGTCTACGCCAAAGCGCCTGCAGGCGGCCAGCGTGCACGGAAAACTTAGCTGCCGCCTAAAACGTGCGTGCGCCGCTTTGCCCTGGTACAATCGACGCCCGTCTGGTCCGCCAGATTATCGGCAGCACCGGCTCCGCCTTTGGCAAGTCACCGGAAGGCTTGTTTTGTCGTCAGGCAAGTATGGAAGGAACCCATGTCCGAACTCGACCTCAAACGTATCAACACGATCCGAATGCTGGCGGTCGACGCCGTGCAGAAGGCAAATTCCGGCCATCCCGGTCTGCCGATGGGCGCGGCGTCGATGGCCTATGTGCTGTGGACGCGCTTTCTGAAGTTCAACCCGGCCGATCCACACTGGCCCAACCGCGACCGCTTCGTCCTGTCCGCCGGGCACGGCTCGATGCTGCTCTACGCGCTGCTCTACCTGACCGGCTACGATCTGCCGTTGGAGCAGCTTAAGCAGTTCCGCCAGTGGGGCAGCAAGACGCCCGGCCACCCGGAGTATGGCCTGACGCCGGGCGTTGAGACGACGACCGGGCCGCTGGGGCAGGGGTTCACCAATGGCGTCGGGATGGCGATCGCGGCGCGGCATTTCGAGGCGACCTTCAACACGCCTGAGCACGCGGTGGTCGATCACTGGATTTATGCGATTGTCAGCGATGGCGACCTGATGGAAGGCGTCTCGTCCGAGGCGGCGTCGCTGGCCGGGCACCTCAAGCTCGGCAACCTGATCTACCTCTACGACAATAACAGCATCTCCATCGAGGGGAGCACCTCCCTGGCGTTCACCGAAGATGTCGGCCAGCGGTTCGAGGCGTACGACTGGCAGGTGCTGCGCGTCGAAGATGGCAACGACCTGGACGCCATCGACGCTGCGATCCGCCTGGCCCAGGCCGAGCCGGAACGTCCGTCGCTGATCATGGTTACGACCACGATCGGCTACGGCAGCCCTACCAAGGCCGGGACCGCCGACGCTCATGGCTCGCCGCTCGGCGTGGACGAGGTGGCGCTGACCAAGCAGGAACTTGGCTGGCCGCAGGAGCCGAAATTCTACGTGCCGGACGATGTGCTAAGCTTCTTCCGCGAGGCGCAGCAGCGCGGGCGCACTGCTCAGGATGCCTGGCAGCAGACCTGGGATGCCTGGGCGCGGGCCTACCCCGACAAAGCCGCGCTGTGGCGGCAGGTCGTCGGTGGCGAGCCGGGCGCGGATTGGGAGTCACACCTGCCAGTCTTCAAAGAGGGCAAGATCGCCACGCGCAACGCTTCGGGCAAGGTCATGAACGCGGTTGCGGCCTACCTGCCAGGGCTGATCGGCGGCTCGGCGGACCTCGAACCCTCGACCAAGACGTTCCTGAACGACTACGACGCCATCGCGCCGGGGAATTACGGCGGGCGCAACCTGCATTTCGGCGTGCGCGAGCACGCGATGGGCGGCATCGCCAACGGTATGGCTGTCTATGCCAGGCTGATCCCGTATACCGCCACCTTCCTGGTCTTCTCAGACTATATGCGCCCGGCGATCCGGCTGGCGGCGCTGAGCGAGTACCCGACCGTCTTTATCTTCACGCATGACAGCATCGGCCTGGGCGAAGATGGCCCGACACACCAGCCGGTCGAACACGTGATGTCGCTGCGCCTGATCCCGCACCTCGACGTGATCCGCCCGGCGGACGCCAACGAGAGCGCCGGGGCGTGGCGCTGCGCGATCCGCAACCGCGAGCAGCCGACCGCGCTGCTGTTCACGCGCCAGAATGTCCCGGTGCTGACGGGCGATGCGCACGCGATCTGGGACGGCGTGGAGCGCGGCGCGTATGTCGTCTCCGAGGCACAGGGCGGAGACCCGGCGGTGATCCTGATCGGGACCGGTTCCGAAGTGCATCTCGCGCTGGCGGCGCAGAAGCTGCTGGCAGACAAGAATGTCGCGGCGCGTGTTGTCAGTATGCCCTCGTGGGAGCGTTTCGAGCGCCAGCCGCAGGACTACCGCGACAGCGTGCTGCCGCCCACTATCACGGCGCGGGTTGCGGTCGAGGCCGGGGTCACGCTCGGCTGGGAGAAGTGGGTCGGGACGCAGGGCGCGATCATCGGCCTGGATCGCTTCGGGGTGTCGGCGCCCTACGAGACGATCTATCAGGAGCTTGGGCTGACGCCGGAGGCGATCGCCGAGCGCGCGCTGGCCCAGCTTCAGCGCGGCTAAACCCATCACACGCGAAATTCCCACACGGCGCAGGATCGGACCGGTCCTGCGCCGTGTTTTTGTGGGCGCGGGCGGCACGCCGGCTTATTATCTGGCTAGCGATCAAATCCCCTGATCGACGCCCGGCTTCCGGGCCAGTGAAAGGAGCCAGCCATGCCGCAGGAAACGCCTGTCCGCGAGCTACGCCTCGCGCTGACCGTCGAGAACTACGATGAGCTGTTGCGTTTCTACCGGGACGTGTTTGGACTGCCGGTGATCGAGGCGTGGGACAACCCGACTGGGCGCGGCGCGGTCCTCGACGCGGGACACGCCACGCTGGAACTGCTGTCCACCGATCAGGCCGACCTGATTGACCGGGTCGAGGTCGGGGAGACAGGCGTCTCTGGGCCGGTGCGACTTGCGCTCGAAGTCGCCGACTCCGAAGCGACTGCCGGAGCGCTGGTTGAGGGCGGCGCGGAGCGCGTCGGCGGGCCGGTCGTCACGCCCTGGCGGCATCTGAATGTCCGGCTGCGCGCGCCGGACGGGATGCAGCTCACGCTGTTCACGGTGCTGGACAAAGCAGAAGGCAGTTAGAGGCTGTTATGCACTTCATGGTCTGGTTTCCAGGCCACCCCCCCATCCTTCCGACCTGCGGTCGGCTTTCCTTCCCCCAGAACGAGGGAAGGAAAAAACAGAGCGGACTCCCCTTCCCTCATTTTGGGGGCAAGGGGCCGGGGGATGGGGGGCTTTTCTTGGGCGTAAGTGCATAACACGCTCTAGAGGCTGTTATGCACTCCGTGGTCTGGTTTCCAGGCCACCCCCCCATCCTTCCGACCT
>JADLHR010000452.1 GCA_020848665.1 Anaerolineae bacterium | reverse complement strand
GCTTTCACAAGTTGTTCTTCGAGGGCGATTCGTGGCTGTTCAGCACGCGCGCGACGCTGATCCGCCTGTTCCCGGAGCGCTTCTGGTTCGACGCGGCGCTGGCGATCGGCGGGCTGACATTTATGGGGACGCTGAGCGCTATCGCGGGTGCACGGCTCGCGGCGCGGCACAGCAAGTAAGCCAGCGCCGCCAACAAAAACGGGGCCACGCGGCCCCGTTCGCTTTCCGTGCGCGCCGTGCAATCAGGCGCCGAACTTCACCAGGCGCTTAGCGTGCGCCAGCGCCAGCATCATCAGATCGGACGCCGCGAAGTGGCCGAGCGCCCCGCACATGCACTCACGCTCGCCAAACGACTGCGCGCGGTCCGGCATGTGGGTTTCCGGCGCCCAAAGCAGCGTCGGAACCGGGTGCCAGCTATGAGCGCGGTATTTGGCCGGTGTCGAGTGGTCGCCAGTAACGATCAGCACGTCAGGCTTGAGGCCGAGCAGCACCGGGAGCGCCTCGTCCACGCCCTCGATGACCTTCACCTTTCCGTCGAAATCGCCGTCCTCACCCCGGCTGTCGGTGTATTTAATGTGGCAGAAGATAAAATCGTAGTCGTTCCAGACGCGCGCCACGTGCCCGAACTCGTCGCGGGTCGAGTCAGCGCTTGAGGTCTGGATCACGTCCATGCCGACCAGCTTTGAAACACCCTTGTACATCGGATAGACTGCCACGCACGCTGCCTTAAGCTGGTACACATCGCCATACTTCGGCAGGCCCGGCTCCATCGCAAAGCCGCGCAGCGTAACCATATTGGCCGGTTCGTGCCCGCGCAGCACGTCGCGCGCCTGAGCGAGCCACTGATTGACCAGGTCGGCGGTATGCTCAGCGGCCGGATCGAGCGCCGCCGCCGGGAGCGGCGCGACACCAGTAACCTGCGGGTCGGTGTCCGCGATCGCGTCATGCAGGTTGTCGCCGCGCAGCACCATCGCAAAGCGGTACTCCTTTGCGATCTCGATGTCAATGGTTACGCCGGGGAGCGCGATCTGGCGCAGGAGCTCGATTCGCCTGGCCCCTTCTTCGGTCGGGATACGCCCCGCGCGGCGGTCGGTGATCAGGCCCTGATCATCAACTGTGCAGAAGTTGCCGCGAATCGCCACGTCTCCCGGATTGACTTCCAGCCCGATGCCGGTCGCCTCAAGCACGCCGCGCCCGATCTCATATTCGAGTGGGTCGTAGCCAAACAGCGCCAGGTGCGCTGGGCCGCTGCCGGGTGCCACACCGCGCACGACCGGGATGCTCAGCCCGACGCTGCCCTCGCGCGCCAGCCGGTCGAGGTTCGGGGTATACGCTGCTTCCAGCTCCGTCGGGCCGTCCTGTGTCATCGGCAAACCGCCCAGCCCGTCCATAACCAGCAGAATGATTTTTCCGCCGTGCGCGGTGGTGAGCTGGCGGGTCAAGTGGAAATTAGCCATGATAAACCTTCCTGTCTGGTCAGCCGATTTATATCGACTGCTATGAACCGTCGTCTTCGCCCGGTACGCCATGCTGCAGTACGTCGTTGCGCCATAGTTGTAACACGCCCGCCCGATCCGTCAAGTGATTCTCAGCGACGAATTCATTGCCGAACGGTGTGTGGAAGACGGTCCCAATCACGCTAGAATCCCTTGTCAGGGATAGATCGCGCGCAGAGTAAGGATGCTCCGCCGCCATGCAGCGCCAGCGCCACACAGTAAAGAAATGGCTGACCCCCGGCCTGCGTCTCAAGCGCTGGCTGGTGCTGCTGATGTTCGGAATCACCGTGCTCGGTCTTGGTGTCGCCCAGGTGATCCTGACACTCGTCCGCTCGTCGGACTTCCCGCCCCTGCTCACCCTGGTCACGCTGCGGTTTCTCTCGCCCTGGGCGCGGGTCGGGCTGTCGGTCGTCGTCGGCGCCGGTGCGATCGCGCTCGCTTTCTACCAACTCAACCGCTCGATCATGGCGCCCTTCGCGCTGCGCCGCCACGAGTCGCTGATCGACGTGATGTACGCACACAGCCGGCGCCAGCGCGGCCTGAAGGTTGTCGCTATCGGGGGCGGAACGGGCCTGCCGAGCGTTTTGCGCGGGCTGAAACGCACGACCGGCAATATCACGGCGATCGTCACCGCTGCTGACGATGGCGGCAGTTCCGGGCGTCTGCGGCGCGAGCTGGGCGTGCTGCCGCCCGGTGATCTGCGCAGCAACATCGCCGCGCTCGCTAACGATGAAGACCTGATGACGCAGCTTTTCCAGTACCGTTTCGCGCATGGCGGGCTGGGTGGGCACAATTTCGGAAACCTGTTTCTCACCGCGATGGCGGACATCACCGGCAGCATGGACCGTGCGCTGGCCGAGACAGCGCAGGTGCTGGCGGTTGAAGGTCGGGTTCTGCCTTCGACGCTGCAAGATGACGTGGTGCTGATGGCCGAGGTACGAATCCCCGGCGAAACCCGGCTTCGCCGCGTCAGCGGTGAGTCGCAAATTCCCGGATCGGGTGGTAAGATCGAGCGCGTCTTTTTGCACCCGGACCGGATCCGCGCCTATCCTGAGGCGTTGCAGGCAATCCTCGGCGCGGACCTGATCGTGATCGGGCCAGGCAGCCTGTACACGAGCATCCTGCCAAACCTGCTCGTTCCGGGAATGGTCGAAGCGATCCGGGCCAGCGGCGCCTACTGTGTGTATATTTGTAATGTGGCAACGCAGGCCGGAGAGACCGACGGGTACACGGTGGCCGATCACGTGCAAGCGCTGGAAACGCATGTTGGCGGCGGCGTTTTTCAGACAGTGATTGCCAACAATCACTATCCCGCGAAGAACGCCGGTGAGAATACGCACTACGTGCGCCCTGCCGCCGACGACTCGATCACCCGGCGTTACGACGTGCAGTGGGCCGATCTCACCGACGCAGAACAGCCCTGGCGTCATGACCCGCAAAAACTCACCCAGGCGTTGTTTGCTGCCTACGAGCGTGCTCTGGCCGGCGTACCGACCCGGCACGAAGCGTCCGTCGCAGGCTGAGCAACAGGCAAATAAGACGGCGAGCAAGACGGACAGGCTGCTTAACCGCAGCCTGTTCCCAGGATAATGGATCGTCCGAACGGACTCTAGTAAGGAGTGAAGAAACATGGCAACACGTGTTGGTATCAATGGCTTTGGTCGCATCGGGCGCCAGGTCATGAAGATCATCATGGACAAGTATCCCAATGATCTGGAAGTCGTCGCGTTCAATGACCTCGGTGACCTCCGGACGATGGCTCACTTGTACAAGTACGACTCCTCGTATGGCATCACCGACGACGAAGTTGTGGTCAGCGACGGCGTCCTGACCATCAACGGTAAGGCGGTCAAGGCGCTCGCCGAGCGCGATCCGGGCAAACTGCCCTGGGGCGACCTGGGCGTGGACATCGTCATCGAGAGCACGGGCGTCTTCCGCAGCCGCGAGAAGGTGCAGCCGCACATCGACGCTGGCGCGAAGAAGGTTATCATCTCTGCTCCGGCCAAGGGCGAGGTTGACCTGACGATTGTGCTCGGTGTGAACGATGACAAGTACGACAACGCCAAGGACAACATTATCTCGAACGCCTCCTGCACCACCAACTGTCTGGCCCCGGTTGCTAAGGTCGTAAATGACTCATACGGGATCAAGCGCGGCCTGATGACCACCATCCACGCCTATACCAACGACCAGCGCATCCTCGACCTGCCGCACAGCGACCTGCGCCGCGCCCGCGCCGCTGCCCTGAGCATGATCCCGACCACCACTGGCGCGGCCAAGGCTGTCGCTCTGGTGATCCCGGAGCTAAAGGGTAAGTTCGACGGCATCTCGGTGCGCGTCCCGACCCCGACCGTCTCGCTGGTGGACTTCGTCGGCGAGCTGGAGCGCGAAACTACGACCGACGAGCTGCTCGCCAGGTTCCGTGAAGCGGCCAGTGGTCCGATGAAGGGCATCCTGGGCGTGTGCGACGAGCCGTTGGTATCGATGGACTTCAAGGGCGACGAGCGTTCGAGCATCGTTGACGCCGAGTTCACGACCGTCTTCCAGGGCACGATGGTTAAGGTCCTGGCCTGGTACGACAACGAGTGGGGATATTCAGCCCGCACGGCTGACCTCGCCAAGATGATCGCGGACGCGCTCTAAGCCGGAGCGCCGCGAGCAGTCCGTTTGGCATTCGCGCGAGGGCAGGGCCGATGCAGGTCCGGCCCTCGCTTTGCTGAGAAGGCCCAGACAAGGAGTTCCGTATGGACAAGAAGACGGTTCGTGATATTGACCTTACTGGCAAGCGCGTACTGGTCCGCGTCGATTTTAACGTGCCGATCGACGAGCACGGCAAAGTGACGGACGACACCCGCATCCGCGCTGCGATCCCGACCCTGAAATACATCCTCGACCAGCACCCGCGCTACATCGCGCTGATGTCGCACCTGGGCCGCCCGAAAGACGAGCCGGACCCCAAGTACTCGCTGCGCCCGGTCGTGCCGGTCCTGGCCGATCTGCTCGGCGTGGACGTGGCGTTCTCGGAAGACAGTGTCGGCGAGATCGCGAGAAAAGCTGCTGAGGCGGTGCCGGATGGCGGCGTGCTGCTGCTGGAAAACACGCGCTTCCACAAAGCCGAGAAAAAAAACGACGAAGCCTACGCCCGCCAGCTTGCGGAGCTGGGTGATGTCTACGTCAACGACGCGTTCGGCTCGGCGCACCGCGCGCATGCCTCAACCGAAGGCGTAGCGCACTTTTTGCCGGCGGTCGCCGGATTCCTGATGGAAAAAGAGCTGACCTATCTGGCGAACGCGATCGCCAACCCGGAGCGACCCTTCGTCGCAATCCTGGGCGGCGCGAAAGTGTCCGACAAGATCGGCGTGATTGAGGCGCTGCTCGGCAAGTGCGACCGGCTCTTGATCGGCGGCGGGATGGCAAACACCTTCTTCAAGGCGAAAGGCTACGACATGGGCGACTCGCTGGTCGAGGCTGAGGCGCTTGACACAGCGACGAGCCTGCTGGAAAAGGGCGGCGACAAGCTGGTGCTGCCGGAAGAAGTCGTGATCGCGGACGCCTTCGACAACAACGCGAACGTGCGCACGATTGATCCTGCCGAAGGCGTGCCGGCCGGCTGGCGCGTGCTGGACATCGGGCCGGGCGCGGTCGAGCAGTTCCGCGCGATCCTGCGCGACGCGCGCACCGTCGTCTGGAACGGGCCGATGGGCGTCTTTGAGATGCCGAATTTCGCCAAAGGCACCTTCCAGATTGCCGAGATTCTGGCCGAGTCCAACGCGACCACGATCATCGGTGGCGGCGACTCGGCGGCGGCGGTGCAGCAGGCCGGCCTGGCCGGCCGGATGTCACACATCTCGACAGGCGGCGGCGCCAGCCTGGAGCTTCTCGAAGGCCAGGAGCTGCCGGGGGTCGTCGCGCTGAACGACAAGTAGGCCGATTTGCGCGTGC
>JADLHR010000451.1 GCA_020848665.1 Anaerolineae bacterium | reverse complement strand
TGGCGCGCAGGCGCTTCATCACGTCGTTCTCGCCGCGCCCGAAGTAATCGTGCAGCGTGACGTATTCGGCGTAGAGCCGGTCATAGACGCGCATGTGTCCGGCGATCGGGCGGAAGACTTCATCCTTGAGCTTGCCCATCTTCTCTGCCGCCGCCTGGATATCTGGATATGCTCCGGCGGCAACCGCCGCGTGCATCGCGCTGCCCAGCGCCGGACCCTGCGTGCTGCCGATCACGCGGAACTCGCGCCCGGTCACGTCGGCGTAAATCTGCATCAGCAGCTTGTTCTTCTCCGGCAAGCCACCCGCCGCGACAATCTCTTTGATCGGGACGCCGCTGTTCTCGAACGACTCGATGATGACGCGCGTGCCAAAAGCCGTCGCCTCGATCAGCGCGCGGTAAATGTCTGGCGCGCGCGTCGCCAGCGTCGCGCCGATCAGCAGGCCGCTGAGGTCCACATCAACCAGCACAGAGCGGTTGCCGTTCCACCAGTCAAGCGCCAGCAGGCCGTGCTCGCCAGGCTCCTGCCGGGCGGCTTCGGCTTCAAGATACGCGTGCAGGCTCATCCCAGCGCGCTCGGCAGCGGCGTGATACTCCGGCGGAACGGCGTTGTCCACGAACCAGGCGAAGATATCACCGACCGCGCTCTGCCCGGCCTCGTAGCCGTAGCAGCCGGGGATAATGCCGCCATCAACCACGCCGCACATACCCGGCACCTCAGCCAGCGTGTCGCCCATGACCATGTGGCAGGTGCTCGTCCCCATGATCATGACCATCACGCCGGTCTCGGTCACGCGCGCCGCCGGAACGGTCACGTGCGCGTCCACGTTCGCCACCGCGACTGCGATCCCTGGGCGCAGGCCGGTCCAGCGCGCCGCTTCCTCGGTCAGACCGCCCGCCTTCGCGCCCAACGGCGCGAGGTCGCGCTGCATCCTGGTATCCACCACGTCGGCCAGCGCCGGGTTGAGCGCAGCCAGATACTCGCGGGCGGGGAACGTCCCGTCCTGGTAGATCGCCTTGTAACCAGCAGTGCAGGTGTTGCGCGTCTCGACGCCGCTGAGCTGCCATACAACCCAGTCCGCCGCTTCGATCAGCCGTTCAGCGGCGTGATACACTTCGGGCGCTTCGTTGAGAATCTGCAGCACTTTGCTGAAGAACCACTCTGACGAAATTTTGCCACCGTAACGCGCCAGCCAGCCCTCGCCCCTCGCGCGCGCGGCGGCGTTGATCTGATCTGCTTCGGGCTGGGCGGCGTGATGTTTCCACAGCTTGACCCAGGCGTGTGGATTGTCGCGCCATTCCGGCAGGCGCATCAACGGTGTGCCGTCGGCCAGGGTAGGCATTATGGTGCAGGCTGTGAAGTCAATCCCGATCCCGATGACATCCGCCGGATCGACGCCGCTCTGGCGCAGCGCCTCCGGCACCGCCTGTTGAAAAACCGCGATGTAGTCTTCCGGGTTTTGCAGCGCCCACTCTGGCGGCAGCAGAACGCCGCTTCCCGGCAGCGTCTGGTCGATGACGCCATCGCGGTACGGGCGAACAGCGCTGCCCAGCTCTGCCCCATCGCCGACGCGCACCACCACCGCGCGCCCTGATTCTGTTCCAAAGTCAACCCCAACAGTGTATTTTTCCTGGGTCATGATGCGGAATGCTCCCCTCGGAATGCGCTAACAGAAAACTGCCTCAGGCGAACACGCTGGCCCGGCGCAGCCCCGCTAAATCAGTGGGCTGAGCGCTCTGCCGCTTGATGAACTGTGATTAATTCTGATGGCGCTCACATCATATCACACCGCCAAATCAGCCAACAAGCAGGCGCGACGCGATCAGCTCTTTTGCTTCCTGACGCAATGCAATGCGCCATCGCCAGCAAAAAACGGCGCCGATTATGTGAGTGGCAGCCAGAACCCGGTACGGCTTGCCTGCCTGCCCCCCAGTTTGTCTATAATCTCGGTAACTTACCCGGCGCTTTGCGCTGCGAGCTGGCAACGAACATTTAGGGGTAGGCATGAGCTTCTGGCATGAGTTTCCCGGCCCGAACGCGGCATACATTCTTGATCTCTACGAGCGCTATCGCCACGATCCGGCGTCGGTAGACACAGCCACACGACGCGCTTTCGAACGCTGGGCACCCCCGGTCGACGGAGCCGCCCGGCGTGACGGTGCGCTCGCGCCGGAAGGCGTCGCACTGGATCAGGCGGTTGGCGTGGCGAATCTGGCGAACGCGATCCGCACCTACGGTCACCTGGCCGCGCAGCTTGACCCGCTCGGCGGCGAACCACTCGGCGACCCGATGCTGAGCCTTGACGCCCACGGGCTGACCGAGGACGCCTTGCGTACGCTCCCGGCGAGCCTGGTCAGCGGCCCGGCAGTTTCGAGTGCGGCTAATGCCAGCGAGGCGATTCTCGCCCTGCGGCGCATCTACTCCGCGACGATCGGGTACGACACCAACGACATCCGCATCTGGGAGGAGCGCGACTGGCTGCGCGAGGCGATTGAGTCGCGGCGCTACTCGGTTGAGCGTCAGCCGATCAACCCGGTAACGATGCTCGATCGTCTGACACAGATCGAGGTCTTCGAGCAGTTCGTGCACCATATCTTTCCCGGCAAGCACCGCTTCTCGATCGAAGGGCTGGATATGATGGTCCCGATGATCGACGAGCTATTGTGCGTCGCGGCAGAAGCGGGCACGCATCGCATCTCGATCGGCATGGCGCATCGCGGGCGGCTGAACGTGCTGGTGCACATCCTCAACAAGCCCTACGCGCAGATTCTGGCCGAGTTCAAGGACCCGGTGCAAGGGCGGCACTTCCGCGAGGACCTGGGCTGGACCGGCGATGTAAAATATCACCTGGGCGGCCAGCGCAGCCCGCAAAGCGGCGCGGAGTGCGACCTCGCCGTGACGATGGCGCCCAACCCCAGCCACCTTGAAGCGGTAAATCCGGTCGTGCTCGGCATGGCGCGTGCCGACGGCACCGATACCAGCCAGCCGGGCGCGCCACACTTCGATCCTGGCCTGACGCTGCCGCTGCTGATTCATGGCGACGCCGCCTTCCCCGGCCAGGGAGTAGTCGCAGAAACGCTGAACCTGTCGCGTCTGCCCGGCTACTGGACGGGCGGCGCGATTCACATCATCTCCAACAACCAGCTCGGCTACACCACCCTGCCAGAGGATTCGCGCAGCACCTACCACGCCAGCTCGCTCGCCAAAGGCTTCAAGATGCCGATTGTACACGTCAACGCCGATGACCCGGAAGCGTGCATCGAGGTCATTCGCCTGGCGGCGGCCTACCGTGCGCGCTTCCGCAAGGACTTTGTGATCGACCTGATCGGCTACCGTCGCTATGGGCACAACGAAGGTGACGAGCCAAGCTATACCCAGCCGCTGATGTACGAGACGATCCGCCGCCACCCGACCGTCCGCGAGTTGTGGGCGGATACCCTGGCTGGGCGCGGCATCATCGACGCGGAGGGCGCCGCCGAGCGCGTCCGCCAGGGCATGGCGGCGTTGCAGGAAGTCTACGACGCGCTCGACCCAGAGGCAGCCCTGCAGGAGCCTTACCCGAAGGTGGCCCCGCCCGGCACAGCGCGGCGCGTCAACACCACCTTCGCACTCGACCGCCTGCACGCGCTGAACGAGTCGCTGCTGACCCTGCCGGATGGATTCGCGCTGCACCCCAAACTGGCGCGCATGATGGGCCGGCGGCGCGAAGCGCTGAATGCTGACGACGAGCCGGTCGTCGATTGGGCAACCGCCGAAGAATTGGCGATGGGCACGATCCTGGCCGATGGCATCGCGATCCGCTTCACCGGAGAAGACACCGAGCGCGGCACCTTCAACCAGCGCCACGCGGTCTTTCACGATGTGAATACCGGCGCGACTTTCACGCCGCTGCAAGCTATCCCCCAGGCGCAAGCGGCGTTTGAGATTCACAACAGTCCGCTCAGCGAGAACGCAGTGCTTGGCTACGAGTACGGTTATAACATCCAGGAACCAGGCCGTCTGGTGCTCTGGGAGGCGCAGTACGGTGACTTCATCAACACCGCGCAGGTCATGGTCGATGAGTTCATCACCTCGGCGCGCGCCAAGTGGGGCCAGACGCCGTCGCTGGTGCTGCTGCTGCCGCATGGCTACGAAGGCGCCGGACCGGACCATTCCAGCGCGCGGCTGGAGCGTTTTCTGACGCTCTCGGCCGAAAACAATCTGCGCATCGCCAACCCGACCTCGCCCGCTCAGTTTTTCCACCTGCTGCGCCGCCAGGCGCTGCTGCTCGAAACCGATCCGCTGCCGCTGGTCGTGATGACGCCCAAGAGCCTGCTGCGCCACCCGCTGGTCACCTCGACCATGCGCGATCTGGCCGAGGGCCGCTGGCGCCCGATTCTTCCCGGTCCGCGTATCGAGGACGACCCCGGCGCAATCCGCCGGTTGTTCCTGTGCAGCGGCAAGGTCTATATTGACTTGATCGGCAGCGAGCCGCGCGCGCAGCATCCGGAAGTCGCGATCGTGCGCGTCGAGCAGCTCGCGCCGTTTCCGGCGGACGATCTCGCGCCGGTGCTCGACAGCCTGCCCGTGTTGGAGGAGATCGTCTGGGTACAGGAGGAGCCGCAGAACATGGGCGCGTGGGATTTCGTCGCGCCGCATCTGCGCACACTGAGCGCTGACCGCTGGCCTTTGCGCTATGTCGGGCGCGCGGCCAGCTCCAGCCCGGCAGAAGGCTCGGCGGCGTGGCACGCAGCCAACCAGGCGCTCTTGCTTCGCCAGGCGTTCGACACCGGGCCGGACGAGATCGCGGACGATTTTATCATCAGCTAAGCCATGATCGTTAAGCCATGATCGTCAAGCCATGATCGACTGGCAACCTGACTGCGAGGGAGTTGCATCATGCCGACCGAGATTAAAGTGCCGGACCTGGGGGAATCGATCGTCGAGGCGACCCTCGCGGAGTGGCTGAAGGCTGTTGGCGACCCGGTTAAGGCCGGTGAGCCGGTGCTGACGCTGGAAACCGATAAAGTCGATCTCGAAGTGGGCGCCACCAAAGACGGTGTGCTGGCCGAGATCCGGGTGGAACAGGGCGCCGATGTCAAGGTGGGCGAAGTCGTCGGCCTGATCAGTGAATCGGCTGCCGCGCCCGCGCCATCCACGCCATCCGATGACAAGAGTCGGCCCCAGGAAAAGGCGCCGGAGCCATCAAACGCGGCGCAGCCAGTCGCCGACAGCGGCGAGCCGGAGCGCATCTCCCCTGTTGCGCGCAGGCTGGCCGAGGACAAAGGCGTCGATCTGGCGCAGGTGCGTGGCAGCGGCGCGCATGGTCGCGTTACCAAAGAAGATGTCGAGCGGCATCTCGCTGCCGCCGAACAGCCGCGCGCCGGAACACCCGCGGCCGAAAAACCTGTCGCGGAGAAATCCGCCGCGCCGAAACCTCCGGCCCGCCAGGCGGCTGCTCCGCCCCTCCCTGCTCTGACCGACGGGGCGCGGCGCGAGGAGCGCGTCCGCATGTCGCGCCGTCGCCGCACGATCGCGGAGCGGCTGGTCGAGGCGCAGCGCACCGCCGCCATGCTGACGACCTTTAACGAGATCGACATGAGCGCGATCATGGCCCTGCGCGCGCGCCGCAAGGATGCCTTCAAGGAGCGTCACGGTGTCAGCCTGGGGCTGACCTCGTTCTTCGTCAAGGCGACCGTCGGCGCGCTGAAAGCTTTTCCGCGCCTTAACGCCGAGATCGACGGTGACGAGATGGTGCTCAAGCAGTTCTATGACATCGGGATCGCGGTCGGCGCCGAAGAAGGGCTGGTCGTCCCGGTGCTGCGCGACGCCGACCGGATGACCTTCG
Organism: Anaerolineae bacterium; assembly: GCA_020848665.1. Lineage (GTDB taxonomy): Bacteria > Chloroflexota > Anaerolineae > Aggregatilineales > Aggregatilineaceae > DYGX01. The sequence goes on along the minus strand of JADLHR010000451.1, from coordinate 675 downwards.
CCGCGATCGAGCAGAAGGTGCGCGAGTACGTTGAGCAGTCGCAGAGCGGCACGCTTTCGCTCGAAGACCTGCGCGGCGGAACGTTCACGATCACCAACGGCGGGGTGTTCGGCTCGCTGCTCAGCACGCCAATCCTCAATCTCCCCCAGGTCGGCATCCTCGGCCTGCACAAGATCGAAGAGCGCCCGATCGCGCTCAACGGACAGGTCGAGATTCGCCCGATGATGTACGTCGCGCTGAGCTACGACCACCGCATTGTGGACGGGCGCGAAGCGGTGCAGTTTCTGGTGCGCGTCAAGGAGCTGGCGGAAGACCCTGAGACGCTGTTGATTGAAGGCTGATTGAAGGCTGATTGTAGGCTGGATTGAAGGCTGATTGTAGGCTGATCAAGGAATAAGCGCGGCGACATACTCACGGCGGATGCGCTTGCGTGCTTGACCGGCGCCGCGCGGCTAGGCCAGCGCCCCGTCGTTGCCCATCGCGGCGCGCAGCGCGCCCAGCGGGTCCGCACCCGCCGCGACCAGCGCCTCGCGCGCGCAGTCACAGGTTCGCGCCCGTTCGACGCCGCGCGCGGTAAGAATCTGACCAGCGATGGCGACAACACATCCATCCGGGGTGAGAACAGCGCGCTGCACGCGGCAGCCCTCGATCAGGTGCAGCGCGTCCTGCGCCAGC
>JADLHR010000450.1 GCA_020848665.1 Anaerolineae bacterium | reverse complement strand
GGCGTTTGACGCGATGATCATGATCACGCGCGGGGGGATTGTGCCCGGCGGGCTGCTCAGCGAGGCGCTCGACATCACCACCGTGCTGACGGCGGCGGTGGACTTTCCGCGCGAGCTGGATCGCGACGACAAGGCGCGGCTGCTGGTCTGGCCGTCGTTTGTGCAGTTCCCTGACGACGAGCTGGTTGCCGGGCGGCGGATTATGATCGTGGACGATGTGTGGGGCAGCGGACGCACCAGCACCGCTGTCAAGAGCCGCTGCGAGGCGGCGAATGGCGCTGCGTACACCTGCGTCTTCCACTTCAACCCGTATCGCTCGCTGTTTCGCAAGTCCGAGCCGGATTTTTACGGCGCCGTGACTGACGCCTATATCGTCTATCCCTGGGAGATCGAGCGCGGCCTGCGCGGGATCCCGTCCAGCATGCCGCCGGGGGGCGCGCCCGACAACTAGCCGCGCAGGATTACCGGCAGGCGCACGATGTGGCGCGATCGATTCTGTAGAGGGTCAGGCGAGGGTGTGACGGCCAGAGCGGGCGCGGCCATCGGACAGCCGAAAGGCTCCGGTAGGCGGAGCCGTCTCACGGCGGCGGATCGGGCCGAGCGCGGGGCTACATTTCTTCTTCGCCTTCGTCCATGCGGCGGCCCTTCTTGTAGCGATAGGTGATGCGCCCGCGCGTCAGGTCGTAGGGGGTTAGCTCGACACGGACGCGATCGCCGAGCAGGATGCGGATGTAATATTTGCGCATCTTGCCGGACAGATAGGCCAGCACCTTGTGCCCGTTATCCAGCTCGACGGTGAACTGGGTGTTGGGCAGCGCCTCGACGACCGTGCCTTCCATCTCGATTTTGTCGTCTGCCTGTTTTGCCATAATGCTCCCGTTGTCTGTCCCAGGCCCGCTCGGTCAGATGAGGAGCTGGCGCGGAATGGAGAGTGAGCGACGCCGGACCACACGGCCCGGCGCCGGAGTCCTCACATGCAGGGTGTGCGAGGCTTAGTAGCCGCGCGACTTGCGCTGCTTGCGCCGGGCACGGCGGATCGCCTTTTTCTTCTGGATGCGACGTAGCTCGCTCTTGGAGACGTGCCACCGCTTGCGACGGACCGTGCTCAGGATGCCGTCCTTGGCGACCTGCTTGCGAAAACGCTTGAGGAGTCCCTCCTGCGATTCGCCAGATTGCAGCTCGACATGCGCCATGCAGTTTCACCACCCTTCTGTGTTGGTTTCGTGTTCGGTCGGGCCGGGCTGAAAAAACGGGCAGGTCGATGAAGAACCTGCCCGTTGGTCGTTACGTGCTCAGGTGCTAGTGCGCCGCAATCGGCTCGTCTTCGACCCCGGGTTCAACCGAGGCCAATTCTACCTGCTCGCCGTCGAGTTCGCTAGCCTCAATTTCGCTGATCTCCACCGCGTCCACTGCCGGCTCAAAGTCGCTGCTGCCGAGCAGATCGCCGTTATCCACGTCGCGGATCGTCAGGCCGAGGCGCTGGCGGTGTGACTCGATGCTGATCACGCGCGCCTGGATGATCTGCCCCTCATGCAGCAGGTGGGTTGGATCGGCAGGCGGCGGGTCGGAAATCTGGCTGGCGTGCAGCAGGGCTTCGATGCCGGGGTTCATGCTGACAAACGCGCCAAACTGTGTCACGCGGCTGATCGTGCCCTCGACTACCTGGCCGACATGGTACAGATCGTCCACCTGGGTCCAGGGGTTCGGCTGGAGCCGCTTGAGCGACAGGCCAATGCGGCGGCCTTCGTGATCCAGGCGCAGGACGTAGACTTCGACTTCCTGGCCGACTACCAGCAGTTCGCGCGGGTGCTTGACACGGTGCCACGCCAGCTCGCTGATGTGGATCAGACCGTCGGCTCCGCCCAGATCGACAAACGCGCCGAAATCACGCAGGCCGCTGACGACGCCCTTGCGAACCTCACCCTCAGCCAACGATTCCAGCAGGTTGTCCTTGCGGGCGTCGCGCATCTCGCGCTGGGCTTCGCGCTGGCTGAGCACCAGGCGACGGCGGCGGCGGTTGACCTCGATGATTTTGACCGAGATTTTGTGGCCGACCATGCCGGACAGGTTGTCCTTACGCTCGTCCTCGTTCAGGCCGCGCGCTAATTCCACGACATGGCTGGCGGGGATGAAGCCGCGCAGATCGCCAAAGGGGACGATCAGGCCGCCACGGTTGGCGTCGGCTACCACGCCGGTGTAAATCTCCTCGCTCCCCATCATCTCTTCGGCGCGCAGCCAGTCTTCATTCTGCTTGGCCTTGGTCGCCGAGACGATCATGTTGCCTTCTTCGTCCTCGGTGCGGACGATCATGACCGGAATCTCGTCGCCAACCTTGTACGTCACGTCGCCGAGGCGCTCCAGGTCATTTCGCGGGACGATCCCGTCGCGCTTCATGCCCAGGTCGACCAGCATACCCATGCTGTCGATCGCCAGAATAGTGCCTACGGCGATGTCCCCGCGCGTCGGCTGCTCGATCGAGAGGGACTGCTCCAGCAGCGCCAGAAAGTCCATCTCTTCCGCTGAGTCGGTCGTGCTGTGCTGAGTGAGTTCTGTCATAGCGTGTCTGTCTGTTCCCCCCAGGGGTCAATGTGATTTAACCCTGGTCAGGCAAACAAAAAAACCGGCTGCTGCCCACGCGTCGTGGGCCGGACCGGCTTAGCTGTTTGGATCGATTGGATCTAGGGGCGATGCGCCAACGCTTGCGAAATAATCTGGGTTATGCTCAGAGGCCAAAACGAGCCGAGTCAATTTGCCAGCAAACAAGCGAATTCCGCGCGAGCGCGCCCTCCTTTCCAGAGTCGAGGCGCATTATAGCTTGGCGACAGCGCCTTTGTCAAACTATTCGGGAAGATTTGAACAATCGTAGTGAACGAAGCTGCGCCCGGCGCGGTGCGCGCCTGATTCGGAGAACAAAAAGCCGGGTGGAGCGCCCACCCGGCGGACAAGCCCGGTCGTCTGAATCAGAGGGGACGACTGCTGGCAGCGCGACTCAGAAAGCGCGCGACACGCCAGCCTTAGTCATCCTTGTCATCATCCTCGTCGTCATCCTCATCATCCTCATCCTCATCATCGTCGTCCTCGTCCTCGTCGCCATCCTCATCCTCATCATCGTCGTCCTCGTCCTCGTCGCCATCGTCATTATCATCATCGTCTTCATGGTCTTCTTCGTCTTCTTCGCGCTCCGCTGGCATCTGCTCGCCCAACTGCGCCTCCTGGACCGCATCGACCGGCGGCTTGATCTCAGGTAGCTCAGTATCCGGCAGCGGTGTCTCGCCCACCTCTGCTTCCGGCACCTCGTCCACCGGCGGCTCAATCTCCGGCAGGCCGGTATCGGGCAGAGCAGCTTCAGCTTCCGGCGCTGGTTCGGACTCAGTTTCCGGCCCAGGCTCGGATTCTTCGATCGCCTCGACGCCCCACCGCTGCGTAAAGCCCACGCGGCGCTGATCTGGCTCCAGGCGGCTGATCCGCAGTTGCAGCCGGTCGCCCTTCTTGACGTAGCTATACGGCTCTTTGAGCGTGCCGTCGCCCATTTCGCTCAGGTGCAGCAGCCCTTCGAGGCCGTCATCCAGCGCAATGAACGCACCGAAGTCCACGACGTTCGTGACGGCGCCTTCAACCAGCATTCCCTCGTGATACCGCTCCAGCGCGTCGTCCCACGGGTCGGGCAGCAGGCGCTTGCGGCTGAGCGCGATCCGGTTGCGGTCAAGATCGAGGCTGAGCACGTAGACTTTGATCTGGTCGCCGACCTTGAGCACATCCTTCGGGTGATCAACGCGGTGCCAGGCCAGTTCGCTGACATGGATCAGGCCGTCAGCGCCGCCCAGGTTGACGAACGCGCCGAAATCGCGCAGGCCGGTGACGGTTCCGGTGACCACGTCGCCTTCGTGCAGCTCGCTGAGCAGGCGGGCTTTCTGCTGAGCGCGCCATTCGCGCTGCGCCTCGCGCTCGGAAAAGATCAGCCGGCGGCGGTCCTGATCGACCTCGATCACCTTGACGTGCAGCTTCTGGCCGACGAGGTGATTGAGCGTCTCGCGGCGCTCGTTGCCTTGCAGCCCGGCGCTGACCGTGACCATATGCGACGAGGGGATAAAGCCTTCCAGCATATTCCAGCGCACGAGGATACCGCCCCGGTTGTGCCCCGTGACGGCGACTTCGACCACTTCCTCACTCT
>JADLHR010000449.1 GCA_020848665.1 Anaerolineae bacterium | reverse complement strand
ATCTGGGAGCACGGTCTGACCAACCTGCGCGCCCAGCTTCAGGCGTTTTTCAACGGGCTGGAGCGCGTGCTGGACGGCCAGCCGCTGGCGATCTACTCGAACCGCTGGCACTGGGGGCCGACACGCATCATCAGCGAATTGGCGCCCACTGGCGCCGGTCACAACGCCATCAACGAGATGCCGTATTTCACGTTCCTGTACGGCGATCTGCACGCGCACATGATCTCAATGCCAGTTTACTTGCTGGCGCTGCTGTGGCTGGTGGCTGAGATTACCGGGGCGGGGTGGGCGCTGCGCCGGAACTGGGAAGCCGCGCTCGCGCTGTTCATCGGCGGGCTGGCGGTCGGTATGCTGCGCCCGACCAACACCTGGGATTGGATCACGTTCCTGCTCCTGGGCGTAGCCGGGCTGACCTTCGCCGCGTGGCTCGGTGCGGTGCGCATGACCGGCCATCTGCCAGTTCCGGACGCAGCGGCGCGGCTGTGGGCGCTGCTCCGGCCGGGACGCGCGCGGTCGCTCTGGCCGCTGCTGTTGCTGCTGCCGCTCGGCGCGGCGGCGCGCGTTGCCTATTACATCGTGCGCCGGATGCAGGCTGACGCGCAGCTTGAGCGCGGGCTGCGCCTCGGCGAGACGCTGATCGATCCCCGCGTGACAGGTGGCAGCGTCGCGCTGTGGATGATCGGCGCGCTGGCGATCGGGGTGGTGATCTACCTGGGGCTGCTGATCGCGCTGCGGGCGCGGATCGACCGGCCCCGGCTGCTCGGCTGGCTGGGGCAGGTGGCGCTCTTTCTGGGGATCGTCTTCGCGGTCGCGCTGCCCTTCGCCAGCACGTTCGCCACGCCGTACAGCTCGATCAAGCCCTGGGAGGCCGACACCACGCCGCTGTGGGCTTACCTCTACATTCACGGCCTGTTCATCTTCATCGTGATCTCGTTTCTGGTCTGGCAGACAGCGCGCTGGCTGCGCCGTGTGCGCGTGCGGGACCTGACCGGGCTGGCCGTGCCGGTGATTGGCGTCGGGGCGGCGCTGCTGCTGATCGGGTTATTCGCGGTTGTGTACGGCGTGCGCGAGGTACCGGTTGCGCAACTGGTCGTGCCGCTGATCGCCTGGGCGACGGCGCTGTTCTTCCTGCCGCGCCAGGCGCCGCTGCTGCGCGCGATCTACGCGCTGATCGTGCTGGCGCTGGCGATTTCGCTCGGCGTGGAGCTGGTTGTGTTGGACGGCGACATCGGGCGGCAGAACACCGTCTTCAAGTTCTATTTGCAGGTCTGGTTCCTGCTGAGCATTACCGGCGGAGTCGCGCTGGCGTGGATGCTGCGCGTGACGCATCGCTGGGCGCTGCCGCTGCGCGCGGCGTGGAGCGGCGCGCTCGCGCTGCTGATGGTGATCGGGCTGCTCTACCCGGTAATGGCGACGCGGGCGCGCTTCGAGGACCGTTTTAACAAGGCCGCGACGCCGCTGACGCTCGACGGGATCGAGTACATGAAGCACGCGCGCCATTATCAGGGCAACGCCGCATTCAGCCTGGCGGGCGATTATGAGATGATCCGCTGGCTGCAGGAGCACGTCGAAGGCACGCCGGTGATCGCTGAGGGGCGTAACTACCCGACCGAGTACACCTGGACCGGCCGGATCAGCATCAACACCGGCCTGCCGACGATCCTCGGCTGGCGCTGGCACCAGACGCAGCAGCGCGGGCTGGACAACCTGCCGCTACTGGTCCAGACGCGCGAGAACAACGTCGCCGCGCTTTACACCCTGCCGGAGCCGGTGCTCGGATCGATTGATCCGGCGACCGGGTTGCCGCGCATCATCAGCGAACCGTCGCAGGGCGCGGCGCTGGACGACGCGATCCGCGCGGCGTGGAACCTGCTGCGCTATTATGAAGTCGAGTATCTGATCGCCGGCACGCTGGAGCACGCGATCTACAATGATTTCGCGTCCGATCCAGCCACCGGGATGATGACCGCCGGGCACGCGCCGGGCCTCGCCAAATTCGAGCGCATGGTCGAAATGGGCCTGCTGGAGATCGTCTACGAGGCGCCGCGCTGTATCGACTACGCGACCGCGCCGGGTGAGAACTGTCCGCCTGAGTCGGTGTACTTTGATCGCATCTATCGCGTCGTGCCGGACGCGACGCTGCCGGACACGCTCGCGGCGCGCTGAGCGCACCCGCAGAGGAGAGACCCGCACCTGCTATGGACCTCGCGTTGATAGGCGACTGGCTGAGCCGCGAAGGCGGCGCGCTGCTGGCGTGGTGGCTGTTGACGACGCTGGCGGGGGCGCTGGTCTGGCCGCTGCTCTATCGCATCCTGGGCGGGCTGCCGGATCGCGGCTATACCCTGGCGCGCGCCGCCGGGCTGATGCTGACCGCGTTTGTGTTCTGGTTCCTGGGCAGCGTGGGATTGCTGCGCAACACGCCAGGCGGCGCGGCGTTCGCGTGGCTGGCGGTCGGCGCCGTGAGCGTGACGGCCTATCTGCGCGGGCCGGGCCGTGCGCCGCTGCGCCCCTGGCTGCGCGAGCACCGGGCGCTGATCATCACCGCCGAAGTGTTGTTCGCGGCGCTGTTCATCGGCTGGTCGCTGTTCCGGACGCACTACCCGGAAATGTACAGCACCGAGAAGCCGATGGAGATCATGTTCCTGAACAGCATCCGGGCCAGCGACACCTTTCCGCCGCATGACGCCTGGCTGGCCGGGTACGCGATCAGCTACTACTACTTCGGCTATCTGATCGCGGCCATGCTGGCGGACCTCGCGGCCATCAACAGCGGGATCGCGTTCAACCTGATGCTGGCGACGCTGATCGCGCAGGCGGGGGCTGGCGCGCTCGGCGTGGTCTACAATCTCGCGCGCGCGGCGGGGCGCTTCGAACGGCTGCGTCCGTCCGGCGCGGGCAGCGCAATCGCGGCGGGCCTGCTGGCGGCGTGCTTCCTGGTGCTGATGGGCAATCTCGGCGTGGCGCTGGTTGAGCTGCCCTATCGCGGGTACGCGTCCGGCGTGGTCGGCGCGGGCTATTTCGACTTCTGGAACGTGCCGGAACGCGACGGAACGAGCGCGCCGCCGGAGCTGGCGTGGGAGGGCGATCCGCAGCCTTTGGAGCGCTGGGACGCACCGCGCAACTGGTGGTGGTTCCGCTACAGCCGGGTGATCAACGACATCGACCTGGCCGGGCAGCCGGAAGGCGCGCAGCCGAT
>JADLHR010000448.1 GCA_020848665.1 Anaerolineae bacterium | reverse complement strand
GGCGCGGTGTGTGCCTCTTTGAGCAGGACGGTCAATCCGTTGTCGAGCACGCGGCGCGTAACGGGACGATCCGGAGCGGGCATCCGCCTTCCTTTCGCGGGTAATCGAGCGCGGTCAAGCGTCGCGATAAGTTTAGCAGGGATGCCATCGTGCGGCATCCCTGCTGAAAAATTCTGAACGGGAATTGGAATCGGACGGTCAGGACTTGGTGCCAGCCCCGTCGTAGCCGCGTCCGATGCCCCGATACTGGAAGCCGATCTGCTCCATCCGGGCTGGATCGTAGAGGTTGCGGCCATCGATCAGCACCGGCTGGCGCATGGCCGACTTGATCCGCTCCATGTCAAGCTGTTTGAATTCGTTCCAGGGCGTGAGCACGATCAGCGCGTCGGCGCCCTGGGCCAGATCATAGGAGTCGCTGCACATTTCGACGTATGGCAGCACGCGCTGGGCGACCTCCATCGCTACCGGATCATAGCCACGCACGTTCGCGCCGCGCTCGTGCAGGTATTCGGCGATCGTCAGCGACGGCGCCTCACGCATATCGTCGGTATCTTGCTTGAACGCCAGACCAAGCAGCGCGACCGTCTTGCCTTTCACGCCGTCCAGCAGCTCGTGGACCTTGAGAATAACCAGCTTGCGCTGGAAGGCGTTAATTTCCATCACGGCGTGCAGCAGTTGCGGATGCTTGCCGTGAATCTGGGCCATGTATGCCAGCGCCTTCACGTCCTTCGGGAAGCATGAGCCGCCATAGCCAACGCCCGCCTCGAGGAAGTGATGGCCGATGCGCTTGTCGTAGCCCATCCCGCGCGCGACTTCTTTTACGTCCGCGCCGAGCGCCTCGCAGATGTTCGCAATCTCGTTGATGAAGCTGATGCGCGTCGCCAGGAAAGCGTTCGAGGCATACTTGATCATCTCGGCGGTGCGCAGGTCGGTGACTACAATCGGCGCGCGCAGCGGGAGATGAAGCTGCGCGACCCGGTTAGCCGCATCCAGGTCTTCGGATCCCAGCACCGTGCGGTCGGGATTCATAAAGTCGGTCAGCGCGGAGCCTTCGCGCAGAAACTCCGGGCAGCTCACGACCGCGAAGTCAATGGGCTTGGGCTGCGTCTGGCGGATGATGCCAGCCACCCAGTCGCCCGTCCCGACGGGCACGGTCGATTTGTTGATGATAACCAACGGGTGATCCATGTTCTTCGCAATTGACTCAGCGGCCATCCGCACATACTGGAGATCGGCTTCGCCGTCCACTCCTTCAGGCGTACCGACGGCGATGAAGACGAATTCTGCCTCTTGCAGCGCCTCGTCGTACGAAGTGGTGAAGGACAGGCGCTTCGACTTGACGTTGCGCGTCAGGACTTCCGCCAGGCCCGGCTCGTAGATCGGCAGGATGCCCTTCTTGAGGTTTGCGACGCGCTCCTCGTTGATGTCGAGCGCGAGAACACGGTTTCCAAGGTCGGAAAAGCAGACGGCGGTCACCAGACCGACATAACCAACTCCGACGACGGCGATGTTTTTCATGCTGGTGTCAACCCCTCTTATCGCGTACTAGCCTGTGGTCCGTACCCAGGCAGCTAACCGATTCATCCCCACGCCCCGCCTGGTATGGCGGGCGCTAGCCCTCAAAATCCTTGCGCAGCAACCCGGCAACGCGCCGCCCCATCTCGACCGCGTAATTCGTGCCGCGATCCCAGGGATACACCTGGCTCATGCTGGCAAGATACAGCCCGCGCAGCGGTGTTCGCAGGTCTGGCAGCGCCTGGGACTGGTTCACGAATGGCACTGGCTGCGCGTAGCGTGTCCTGAACACCCACTTCTTGCGTATCCAGTCTGGCGAGAACGCCGGGTTGAAGGTGCGCAGGACGTTCGTAAAACGCTCCGCAAGCCCATCCTCGCTCAGATCAAAGTACTCGTGATCGGGCGGGACATAATCACCGCAGTAAACAAGCCGATCCCCGCCATAATGCGCACGATCCATGTAGTTGGTATGCTCGACCAGCGCCAGAAATGGAAACTCCGCCTTCGATTTATCCGGCTGATCGGCAGGCAGGCTGAGCCAGTAAGTCCCATCGGTGAGAAGCTGGCGGTCCAGCGCCAGGATGACTACCACCGCGCCCATATGCTTCAGATTATCCAGCTTACCGCTGTAGCTGGCCGGGAGGTCCGGGACCAGGCGGCGCAGAATCTGCGGGGCCGATGTGCTGATCACGGCGTCATAATCGTGGGCATAATCGTGGGCCGCGTCGCTGGTTTCGACGGAGAAACGCCCGTCGCCAAGCGGGCGCACCGCGGAGACTGGCATCTGCAAGTGGATCGCCCCGCCCTGCTGCCGGACCCGTGCGGCCAGCAATTCCAGGAACGCCTGGAAGCCTCCCTCAAAGGTGCCCAGCCGGGGGGTGCGCTTGTAGACGCGCGCCCAGAACCACGCCATGTTAACTTTATCAAAGTGCGCACCGAACTTGCCAATCAGCAGCGAGCGCCACAGCTTTTCATAGGCTTCCGTCCCCATCCAGCGCCGCAGCCAGGCGTCGGCGGTTATCCGTTCCAACGGCTGCCAGCGTTTGGTGAGCTTAAGATACAACCCCGCCAGCCCATAGCGAATTTTGGCGAGCCACGAGATCGGCAGCCGCAGATTGGCGACCACGATATTCGGATGATCCATCTGGAAGATGCGCCCCCCCAGCCACAGCGAGGTAATCGGGCGGGGCAGCAAGACTTTCTCGGACGCGCCTAGCTCCGCGATCAGGCCGAGCACTGCGTCGTCATTCGAGAACCAGTGGTGATAGAACTTCTCAAGTGTCCAGTCCCAGCCGTCGTCGCGGAACCCGGCTGCCAGCCCGCCAACTTCGGCGCCTGCCTCATAAACATCGACCGCGTAGCCAGCGCGCGTCAGATCGTAGGCGGCGGCCAATCCCGCGGCCCCAGCGCCGATAATGGCGACTCGACGTTCCGTCACGCGACCCCCTCCTGCTCTTGCGCGGCTGCGCCTCGCTCGCCGCTACGCTCGGCGGCAACTTCCTGGGCGCGCCGGAAATCACGCCAGCCCAGCCCCTGACGATAAAGGTAGTAGAACCCCAGCAGCGTAATCGGCAGCCAGAGCGCGGCGTGCAGCACGAGCGTATAGGACGCCGCTGTTGACTCCGGCACACCATAGGCAGTCAACGTTTTGATGCCGGGCGTGTCGAACGTGCCAACGTATCCCGGCGTCGAAGGCAGCGTCGTTGCCAGGTTGACCACCGCCGTCATCACCATCAGCACGAAGAAGCTCACCTTGAAATCGAAAGCGTGCATTACGAACCAGTACTTAGTCGTCTCGGTCAGCCAGATGAACACCGACGAGAGCAAAATCATCAACAGGTCGCGCGGGCGGCGCAGATTCTGAAGACCCAGCATAAAGTGATCGGCCAGCCGTGTCGCCGCCTCGCCCACGCGCTGCGGCAGCATCCGCCCGAACGCCCAGGTATACACCCGGCGCATCGACGCCGGATGGAGCGCCATCACCACGAAAGCCAGAAACGCACCCCAGAACAGCAGCGTCGAGAAAAAAACCACGTCGCGCAGCCAGTCCTGCTTGAAATCGGCGAACGGCAGCGCCACAAACACGAACAGCAGCATCACCAGCCCGTCGAAGATGCGCTCAACCACGATCGTTGCCAGGCTGGCGGGGATGTTTACACCTTCATTGCGCCGCAGGACATACGCGCGAATGACCTCGCCCGCGCGGAATGGATAGACGTTGTTGCCCATGTAACCGATCACGACAATCGGAAACAGTCGCTTCAGCGCGATCGGCTTCAGCGAGCGCAGCAGGTAATGCCAGCGCCAGGTCCGGCCCCAGACCGCGAGGAAGTAGATCGCAACGCCGGGGACAAGCCAGCCGAT
>JADLHR010000447.1 GCA_020848665.1 Anaerolineae bacterium | reverse complement strand
TACAGCGCGTTATTGTCGCGCATCAGGCGGGCGTGCCGGCGCGAGACGCCGCTCTCGTCAGCGCCATGCGGAGTCAGGTTAATGTAGGTGACCCCTTCGGAGAAATCCGTCACGCGGCCCAGCACGACCTCCTTCTTGATCCGGATCATGATCGGCGTCGGCTCGGCGCCCACCTGGAGAATCAGCACCCCGTCAGGATCGAGTGTGCTGGTCGTCAGCCGATCCGCTTCACCGGTCGACAACTGGCGCGTCGCCAGCGGCATCGGCACCTGGGCTACGCCGCACTGCTCGCAGTAGATCGTGCCTTCCTGATTCTCATTGCCACAGTGCACGCAAACCTGCATCGCACCGAATCCTTTCCATATCTCGTCCGTCGATCTGCTCCCCTGCGCCATTATGGACCCATTTTCGCCTCCGCGCGACTGGGGCGCAACAGGCTAAATTGCCACCCATCCGCTGACCTGCCGCTGCTCGAACGTGCACAGCCGCTCAAATCCCGCCGCACGCGCCAGCGTCAGCGCCTCATCAAAGCGGTATGCGACATGTTCCGGGCGGTGCGCGTCGCTGCCCAATGTGAGTAACTCGCCGCCCATCTCGCGGTACCAGCGCAGCGCCTCCAGCGCCGGATGCGCCTCGTCCACGCGGCGCCGGTAGCCACCGGTGTTAATCTCAAGCGCGATCCCCGTCTCGATGCACGCCTGCCACACCGGGCGATACAGGTCTTCCCACTCGCGCGTGTCGAAGCGCGCGTACACGTCGTACCCAGTGCGCTTGACGACATCGACGTGCGCCAGAATCTCGAACCCGCCCGCGCGGACCATCTCGACCAACTCGGCAAAGTAGCTTCCAAACGCCTCCGCCGGGGAACGCGCCGCGTAATACGCCGGGTCGAAGACGCTGAACTCCGCCCCGATCCAGTGCAGGCTGCCGAGCACCACGTCATACGGCCAGCGATCCAGCACGGCGCGGTGCATCTCGGCGTAGATATGCGGCTCGCCCATCTCGACCCCGGCGCGGATCGCCAGCCCTTGCCCGGCGAACTCGGCCCGTGCCGCTTCCAGCCGCTCGAAGAAGCGCGCTGGCTGGTAAAAACCCGGGCACTGGTCACCGGGGTTCAGGTCATAATGCTCGGTGAAGGCGATCTCGCGCAGGCCGCGATCGAGTGCGGCGGCGCACATCGCCGCCATCGTCGCGTCGCAATCGCAGCTATCGCGGCTGTGCATATGATAATCCATCGGCGCCGACTCGTTGGCGCGGGCGTGGTGATCAGTCACGACAGTCCCTTTCCTATCCGGCGGGCGCTCACCGCCGCCGGTACACGATATCGCCCTCAAACAGCACAACTGGCGTCCCGTCTGGGTCCGCCACCGCCGCCAGCCGCACCCCGTCCATCAGGGTTGCGGGCGCGTGCAGCAGCGGCACATCCGCGCAGACCAGTTGATCAACAATCGTATCCAGGTCGGTCACGCGCAGCGTAATATGCCGCGCGCCAGGCCGCAGCGGGCGCGGACCTTGCGCCGGAATCTCGCTCACTGGCGGTTCAGCGCCGCTGACCAGCTCTAACAGCGTGCGACCGCTGTCCAGGTGCGTGATCGTCAGCCCGGCCTGCGGCCAGTCGAACTGGCCCAGCACGCGGAAGCCAAGCAGCCCTCGATAAAAATCGAGCGCGCGCTCCAGGTCCGCGACCGCGATCCCAACCTGTGCGATCCCGTGCACGTGCGGCAGCGGCGGGGGCGCCTCAACGGCTGGAGGCGGAGTCGTCTCGCTGGCAGGTGGCGTGCGCGCCAGAGCGGGCGCCGCTTCCTCTCCGGCGAAGATCGGCGGCGCAGCCCGCCCCGGATCGTCGATATAGCGCGCCAGGCGGCGGATCAGGCGGTGGACCGTCTTCGGCTCGGTCAGGACATACGGATATACCGGCAGATCATGGTGCAGGCCGAGCACGGCACGAATCTCGTCCGACGACAGTGCATCCGGCTCGTTCTGGCGACCGGCGGCGATAATCAGGTGCGCATCGGGGCGCAGCGCCGCTAGCCGCTGGAGCGCCGTCTGAATCGCGCGCGGCGCGAGGATTTTCACCGCGTCGATAATCGCGACGTAGCCATCGCAGCGCAGCAGCCCCGCGCCGGGCGCCATGCGGTTGCTGAGCGACTGTACATAGACCGGCTGCGACGCCACGCTGCTCAGCTTGACAAAACACGGCGCGCTGCCACCCGGCCCGATCCGCGACTCGACCGGCTCCATCGCCCACACCAGCCGCATGAACGACTCGGTATCGACTGGCGAAAGATGGGGGTCGCCTTCGGCGGCCATGCGTACCTGATCCGGCCCGTAGAACCCGAACACCGCAATTTTGAACATGAAGACGAGGCCCCCTCTGCGCGGAACCAGCGCCAGCCGCCGCCATTATAACGCGCTGCCCGGCGCAGCGCAGGACCGATCGGCCAATGCCTGGAGGATGCGAAAAGACCCCTGGCCGGAGCCAGAGGTCTAAGCGGTGATTCTGAGCGGCGCGACCCGCGATCAGGCGTTGAGCATGTGCCCTTCCAGGCCGAGTGCAGCTTCCATCAGCGCCTCGGACAGCGTCGGGTGGGCGTGGACATTGGCCGCCACTTCGTAGGCGGTCAGCTCCCATTTCTGCGCCAGCGTCAGCTCTGGCAACAGTTCGGTCACGTCCGGGCCGATCAGGTGCCCGCCCAGCAGCTCGCCGTACTGCTTGTCGCTGATCAGCTTGACGAAGCCGACCGGCTCGTTCAGCCCCAGCGCCTTACCGTTGATGCGGAAGGGGAAGCGGGCGACCTCGATCTCGCGGCCCAGCTCGCGCGCCTGCTGCTCGGTATAGCCGAAGCTTGCGACCTGCGGCTGGCAGTAGGTGCAGCGCGGCATCATCACATAGTCGAGCGTCGTCGTCTCGACCCCGGCGATGTTCTCCGCCGCGATCACGCCCTGCGCGCTGCCAACATGCGCCAGCATCAGCTTGCCGGTCACATCGCCAATCGCCCACACGCCGGGAACATTCGTCGCCATCCGCTCGTCAATCTCGATCCCGCCCTTTTCCGCCAGCTTCAACCCCGGAATCTTCTCCAGGCCATAGCCCTCGGTGCGCGGCTTGAAGCCGACAGCCTGCATCGCCTTCTCGGCTTCGAGCACCTGGGTCTGGCCGTCTTTGCTGACAGTTACCTTCACGCCGCTGCCAGTATCCTCGATACCCTCGACACGGGTCCCGGTCATGAACTTGACACCGAGCTTCTTGTACTGTTTTTCGATCTCGGTCGAGACTTCCTCGTCTTCGAGCGGCAGCAGATGCGACGCATATTCGACAAGCGTCACCTCGACGCCGTAGCTGTGCATCACATAGGCGAATTCCATACCGATCGGCCCGGCTCCGGCGATCACGATGCTCCTGGGCAGCGTGTCGGACATGATCGCTTCGAGGTAGGTGATCACGTGATCCGAAAGCTGCGTGCCGGGCAGCAGGCGTGTCTCGGCGCCGGTTGCGATGATCAGGTTCCTGGTCTTCAGCGTTTCGGAC
>JADLHR010000446.1 GCA_020848665.1 Anaerolineae bacterium | reverse complement strand
TTGAGCAGCACTGCTCCAGTGAGCACCGCCTCATCGAGCTGCGCTCGCTGCAAGCTGGCGACTTCCAGCCGGGCATCGCTGAGGTCGGCGCTGCGCAGGTCCGCGTTGCGCAGGTCAGCCCATTCCAGGCGCGCCTCGCGCAGATCGGCGCCCGACAGGTCTGCGCCCTGCAGATTAGCGCCAATCAGACGCACACCGCGCAGAGTGCCGTCGTGCAGCGCACCCTGATCACGCAGCTCGGCGGCAGCGGAAACCGCCTCGCTGTTTAACTGGCTGCCCAGGCGAACCAGCACATCGCTCTCGATTTGCTGCTCGATCGTCACTGTAGAGACCTGGCCTTCTGCTTCGAAGCGAACCTCTCAAGCGTTCGTCAGCGGGTCGTCGCGGCAGATGCGCCCGCGCCCACCGCTCGCGCGTCCCATGATGTATTGCTGTCCAACGCAAGCCCCGCCGCAATCTCGGCCCACGAAACGAATTTGAAATTCTGATTGGCGTTCGGGGCGGTATTACGCCCATCCTGCGCCACAAACACACCTTCAGGGAATGCGGCGCCGAGCGCTGCGTTAGTCACATCAATGCCGTCGGTGTCCGACGTACCGTCGAGCGCGTCCGAAGCCTCAATCGAGAAGCGTCCCAGGTACGCAGGCGTCTCTCCGCGCGAATAGACCACGTAGTCGTCGCTTCCCTGGCTCGACGCGATCAGATACCCGCCGCCACCGGCAGCGTAGTAGATCGTTAGCCCCTCGATATCGTCTTCCAGGCGCCCGTTCTTGCCCACGCGATCGATCGCGACCGGCTCAACAGCGCCATCCGGCTCGGCGTCAAAGCGCCAGATAGCGACATCTTCCTCGGCGAGATAGAAGTAGCCCTGCTCATCATCCGCGACGCAGCCCTCCGCCTGGGAGCCAACAGCAAAGGCGCGCACCTGGACGGCGTCAACCCTCCCCCCGCCATCGTCGATCAGGTCCCACTGCTGGACCTCGCCATCTTCGCCAGTGACAAACGCGTAGGTGTGGCCGCTGACCGCGCTGTGATACATGCACAGCCCATACACATCGATCTCCGCCTCGATCCCGCGCGCGGAGATGTCAGCGATCTGCCGGGTCGCCGGGTCAATGCGAAAAATCGCCAATGTATCGCTCCGCCGATTGCTGGCAACCGCGATGTCGATAAGATCGCCCCCAAGTAGAAAATTGTAGCGCAGATCGACGTTGTTGAGACGGCCCATTTCAAAATACTGGAGCAGGCGCCCTTCAAGGTCGTACACCGCCAGCCCACCCTTTTTGTCGGTGCCGAGCACCGTGCTCAGCGACGGGTCCGACGGGTGAATCCAGATCGCGGCATCGTCGGCGGCGTCGCCCTCGTTTGGCATCGGCTCAGTCTCGACGGAAGCGAAGACCGCTATCGGGTCGCCGTTCTGAGCCGCCGTGGAAGTCAGGCCAGCCAGGGATGCGCCAAGCAAGAGAGCCGCACACGCGGCGGCGACCCCGGCGGCACGGCCAGCGCTGCGAAACGGTATCATCATCCAATCCCACCCCTGACTTGGCTTCCAGCGCGATAGAGCCATCTCCCGACGGGCGACCGCAAACCGTGCGACCCCGCCCTTGGAACATCGTATCACGGCCCGTCGGCGCCTACGCGATTGTACGTGAGGATTCGCTGTCGGGCTGCCCCAGCGGACTCCGTCGAGGCGGGGGGACTTCGAGCAGCGCATTCCACACCGCGATCGCCGCCCCGGCCAGCGCCAGCAGCACCCAGAAATAGCGAATATACGCCAGGTGTAAAAACATGGCGGTACTCAGATAGGTGATGATACTTAAGATCAGGCTCGACGCCGTGTAAGCAATATCGGGCCGCGCCAGGCGGTGCCGCATCCGCAGATGCCCCAGTTGGAGCATCGTCATGCCGATGATGCTCATCAGCACGCTGAACCCCACAATCCCTGTATCGGACAGTTCCTCAAGATACATGTTGTGCATACGCCGGTTTTGATCGAGCACCTTGTACCCGATGCCGCGCGCATAATCAGTGATATAACGGGATGTCTGCCCGGGGCCGACACCGAAAATCAGGTTGTCACGAATCATGTATGTCGCGGTGAGGTACTGCGTCATGCGTCCCTGGACCGACGTGTCAGCTTCGGACACGTCCCCGGACACAATTCCGCCGACATCCAGATTGGTCAGGCGATACAGGTAACCGGGCACCAGTCCGAAGCCGACCAGCGCGACAATCGCCGCCAGCACCAGCACATAGCGGGCCGGAATCATCCGCATCATCATTAAGGCTACGAGCGTCACCGCCAGGGCCATTCCTGCGCCGCGCGAGAAGGTCAGAAGCGCCCCGCCTACAATCGGGATCACAGCCGACACCGCCAGCAGCCGCAGACCGATGCGCTTTTCGGCCCAGAAACGCCCAATCGCCAATGGGAGCAGCACAACCAGAACCTGGGCGTAGCGATTTTTCTCGCCGACCGGCCCCGCCAGCCGGGGTGCAGTGGGCTGGTTGCCAAGAAAGTCTTCCTGACCGACGCTGGTTTCGGACTGGCTGACCTGCGCCCAGCCGCCGAAGTCGTTGTCATACGCGCCAGTCAGCCCCTGATAGAGTGTGACGCTGCCCATCAGCATCCCGGCCAGCAGCACAACCCAGATCACTTTGCGCAGCATGGCCTCTGACCGGACGGTGTTAATCACCAGAAAGTAGAGCGCGATACCCTCGATGGCGTAGCTCATGATGCGCGAGTACGAGGCGCGCGGGCGCTGGGCGAACGCCGCCGACAGCACCAGCACGCCGAGGTATCCGATCATCAGGATGAAGACCGGCGTGATCACCAGCCCGCGATGTTTGACAAACAGAAAATTGAGCAGCGGCAGCCCCAGCAGCAGAAAAAAGCTCCCCGCGATTTCCGAGGGAATGCCGCGCTGGACCAGGATGACCGTCAGGTTGGAGTACAGCACGAAGAACACGGCCAGCGTAGCGAACTCAGAGCGCGCAAAGGCCAGCACCAGCACGACGCCGAGCAGCGCGACTCCGGCCACCATCTCAAAGCCGAACAGCACTCCGGCCAGCGCGGTCAATGCGCTGGCGCCTACGGCCAGCCCGATCAGCAGCCCCGGCGAGCGCGAGTCACGGGTCTGTTCGGCCACGTGCTCGAAAACAGGCTCGTGCGCCAGGTGGCGGTTAACCGTTACCATCGTGCGTCGTGTCCCTCAGAACGCAGTCTCGCCTCAAGCTGCCTGCTGGCGCTGAGGCTCCCAGCGATTGATCTGATGCCCGCGCAGGATGTTGAACGTTGCCACCGCCGCCGCAAGGTACACCAGGCAGATATAGTACGGGATCGTGACGAACTTCAGCCGCCCCAGGCGCGTGTCGCGGAACAGCGCGCCGATCAGCGCCGCCCCATAGAACGCGATTTGCGCCAGCATCGTGAGCTGATAGAACCATCCCTCGCCTACCAGAAAGGGGTTTGCGATCAGCAGCAGCGCCAGCGGAACGAACATCAGGCGGCGCAGCACCTTGTGCGAGAACAACTGAACTGCATAAAACCCGTAGCGAAAGGGGTTGAGCAGCGCGCGCCGGACCAGCACGGCGCGCAGCCCGCGCGTCATAACCCGCACCTTGCGCCCGAACTCGACGCCGCTCGATTTGGCAACCGGCTCATACGCCTGGGCATCGGGCGCGAACACCAGCCGGTAGCCTTGTGCGATCACGGCCGTCGAGGTCGCAAAGTCGTCGGTTACGCCTTCAGGCACACCGGGGAACAGCGCGCGGCGGATGCCATAGATTGCGCCGGTGGCCGAGATGGTGTTGCCTGCCTGGCTCTGAATCTGCTTCAACAGGCGGTCGAAGCCCCAGTACGTCCGCTCGCCATCGCCGGTCCGGGCAGCTCCCGCGTCTGCGTCGCGCCGCGCCGGGAGATACACCTGGTTCCCCGCGACGCCGCCCACTTCAGGATCGGCAAAGGGGCGTACCAACCGGCGGATCGCGTTGGGCGCATAGGCGCTGTTGGCGTCCGAGAAGACCAGAATCTCGCCGCTGGCGGCGGCGACGGCCGCGTTGAGCACGCCCGCCTTGCCCTGGCGAGGAAGCGCCAGCAGCCTGACGCCCCGATCCGCATAGGATGAGACAATCGCCTCGGTGCGATCGGTCGAGCCATCCGAAGCGACAATGACTTCCAGGCAGTCACGCGGATAATCGAGCGCCACGACGTTCTCCAGCTTGGCGCCGATGCTCGCCGCCTCGTTGTACGCCGCGATGATCAGGCTGACAGACGGCGTGATATCTTCGGCGCGGTAGGGCTTGCGCCACAACAGCCCGCGCACGAACAGCAGCGCCGGAAAGACGATATAGGTATAGGCCAGCAGCGCGACCGCTGCCCAGAAGATGACCAGCGCCAGGTCGGTCATTTCTCCGCTCCAAATCCAAACCGCTCGATGAGCGCCGCCGCGTTGGTCGTCAGGTCAAACTCGCGCAGCACCTTCTCGCGCCCGCCGCCGGCCAGCCGCTGCCGCAGCGCCGGATCGCGCGCCAGTCGCTCCAGCGCGGCAGCGATCGCTGCCGCGTCACCCGGCGGCGTTAGCAGTCCGCTGACGCCGTCGATCACCAGCTCCGGGATGCCAGACAGGTCGCTCGCTACGACCGCCACGCCGCTCGCCATCGCCTCCATCAGCACCACCGGGATGCCTTCGCGCCGGTTGTCGCTGGAGGGCACGCTCGGCGCAACCAGGACATCCGCCTGCTGCAGCAATTCGACGACCGCCTGCCGCTCGAGCCGCCCGTGAAACACCAGCTGCTCACCTAGCCCGGCTGCGGCGGCCTGGGCTTCAAGCGCCGCCTGATCCGGCCCATCGCCGACGAAATGGCACGTAAAGCTGCGGTCCCGCTCTTTGAGCAGACGGCACGCCTCAATCAGATACGTCTGGCCCTTGACCTCGTGCAGCGTTCCAATGTTGAGAATCATCAGAGGCCGGTCGTGCCCACCGTTAGCGCCGGGGTGTGGACGCGGCGCGAAAACGGATGTATCCACCCCGCAGCGCAGAACGGTAACCCGTCTGGCTGTCTCGTCACCGCAGGTCTGCGCGATGACGCGCGCATTGTACTCCGAAATTGTAGTGGCGAAGGCCGCCTCCGCGATCTTCTCGCGCAGCATGTGCTGGTCGCGGTGCAGATCGGAGCCATGCGCGGTGAAGCTGTACGGGATACCGGTCAGGCGGTGGATGATGAATGCCGCCGCCGCCGGGTGGCTGGCGAAGTGCGCGTGGATATGCGTGATCCCGTCGCGCTCCATCATACGCGCGAACTCCACCGTTTTCGGGAAAAATGCGAGAATCCCGCCGAAATAGCGCGCGCTGCCCCAGGTCGCCTGCAGCGAATCCCACAGCGCGCCCAGGTAGGCGCGCGGCTTGTGCCGCAGGTAGTAGGCGTGCGCGCGCAGGAAGCGCGGCGCAACCAGCGGCAGAAAGTGCGCCCGCGCGACCAGTGGAACTGCTTCGGGATGCATCGCCGTCGTGCGCTCGCGCTGCAGCGGGTATAGCTCGACCGGAACACCCTGCGCTTGTACCGCGACAATCTCGTATAGGACAAACGTCTCTGTGAGCTTGGGGAAACGCGACATCATATACGCGACACGGCCACGCGGCCTGACCCCCGGCCTGACATGCAGGGGCGGCTGGGCGGCAGTCACCGGCTCACGCATGTTGTCCCCCGCTCCGCTGGACATACGCCTGCCAGATCAGCGACGAGACGCGGCGGCGCGTGGCCTCGATCCCCTCAGTGGCGTCCACCACGACCATCTGCGGAATGCGCTGGCGCAGCGCGAGATATGACTGCCGCTGCGATTCAAGCGCCTCGACCCCGTGCTCGCCTTTCCGCGCAAAGAGGATTTCGGCGGGCGCGTCGAGCAGCACAACCAGATCGGGCGGCGGGCAGGTGTGCGCCAGCAGCCAGCGCCGGATGCGGCGCGGCAAGCTCTGCGGTCGCGGCGACGGCAGCAGCGCGTCATACGCATAGCGGTCGAAGATCACCAGCCGGCCGGCGGCCTGGTGGGAGCGCGCGGTCAGATAGCGGCCCCACTGCGTCAGCAGCAGCCGGGCGAAGCCCAGGCCGGGCAGCGCGCGCGCCGCACGTTTCTGCCGCTTCTGGTACAGGCCCATATAGACACGGCGCACCGGGAACAGCGAGGCGTCCTGGATGCCATCCGCGACGGTCGATTTTCCGGCGCCATCCGGTCCCAGCACTGCGACCGAGGGAATCGCAGGGCGCACGACGCGCAGCGAGCGGTCAAGCCGCCGCAGCAAGCGATTCGACGCGGCGCGTGTGCGAACGCCGAGCGGGTCACGCTGCCGCAGACGGGCGGCGACCGCCGGAGCCTGCGCCAGCAGCGCGCTCCACTCGCCCGCCTCGATCTGGGCGCGGACTTCTTCCCAGCGAGCGCCCGGCGTCCAGTACGTGGCGAGCAGATCATCGATCAGGGCCGGGTCCTCGATCTGGGCTGCCAACTGCTGAAGACGCTCAGCGCGCGCCGGGTCGAAACGGCCCTTGTCGAGCGCCGCGTGCAGCAGCAGCGTGATTACCTCATGCTGCGGCGCCAGCCCCCAGGCTTCTCCCACGCGGACGCGCGCGGCCAATACATCCGCCGCCAGCCCGGTCGGCAGAGTCTTGATCGGTCGCCCGTAGATCAGCTCGCTCACTGCGTCGATCTTGAGCCAGGTATCCGTTCTGGCGTCGTACGCCACGTAAAAGTGGTGCGGCGCATAACCGCGCGCCAGCAGCGGCACAAACCCTGCCCGCGCCAGCGCCGCGCGAAACCGGTCCCACTGGTCAGGCGCGACCAGCAGATCGACTTCGCCGCTTGCCAGTTGGTCGATCCGCTCGGCGTCTCGCAGCACACAGAAAGCCAACCGCTCGCTATCAAGCGTGCCGAAGAGTCGATTGAGCGTCGCGTGCATCATCAGCCCTATCCTGCGCCCTTACGCGCTCGCTCGGACTTCGAAAGCTGCGCGACGCTGACCGTCTCGACTGGCGTGGCCCGCTGGCGACCTCGCCGAAACCGGCGGCTGCGCGGGGTATTGAACGTCAGGACGGTGCCGATCACCCGCGCACCAAGCGAGTACAGGTCTTCCATAATCTCACGGATTTCGCGGCGGCGTGTCTGGCCGTACATCGCGGTGACAATCGTCCCATTCGCGCGTGATGCCAGCACGATCCCTTCAGCTTGCTCCTGGAAGGGGGGCGCCACAATGATGATCAGGTCGGCCAGGCTTTGAAGATGCTCGATCAGATCCATCATGCTGTCGGACGCCAGCAAGCCGCCGGCATTGACCGAGAGGCCGCTCGGAAGGACGAAAAGGTTCTCCACGTCGTCCACTGGCGCGACGCATTCGGTCAGGCTGCGCTCCTCGCTAAACAAATCTGTCAGGCCGTGACGCTTCTCCATCCCGAACATCTTGCTGATGGTCGAGGTGCGCAAATCGGCATCAACCAGAATGACGGTCCGCCCAAGCTGTCCGAGCACAGCGGCGACATTTGCAGCAACCTCGGCGGGGCGTTCCGTTCCGCGCGGGCTGCCGACAAGCAGCGAGCGATAGCCCTGGTTGCTGTTGAGAAACACAAGCTTGGCGCCTAGTTTTCGATAGTTCTGCGCAGCGCGCGACGCTGGCTGGGTGGTGACGATCAGCCGCTTTGCGCCGGTGAAGTGCAGGGCGCGGTGACGCGCGATTACACCCAGGACGGGCACGCCAGCCGCCTGGACAAGCGACTCCTCTGATTTGAAGGTGTCATCCAGAAAGTCGAGCGCCAGAACGAGCGCGATCCCGATAATCAGACCTGCCAGCCCGCCGAGCGTCGCCTTGGTCGAAGTCTCGCGGTTGACGCGCGAAGCTCGCGTCGCCGGGTCAACAATCTGGACGCGGTTGTTCGGCGTCGTCTGCGCTTCACCGTAAAGCGACACCAGCAGACGCTCGGAGTCCGACAGGAACTTACGCTCGGACTCGATCAGCTTATCCGCGTTACTACGCTGAGAGTCGGTTGTCGCCGTGTCACGCTGCTGCTGAAGCTCGACGAGCCGGGCTTCGCTGCGCTCGACGGACGCCTCGACGCGGTCGATCTGCTGCTGGATCTGCTGGACCGCGTCGCCCGACGAGCCGCCGGCGCTGCGCGCGACAATCATCCCGGCGACCGTGTTAGCGATCACCGACGCACGCGGGCGCTCGCTGTCCACCACGCGGATCGTCAAGAGCTGCGTCGTGCTGCTGGTCGAAATAGTGATCATGTTGTCCAGCTGACCGGGCGTCAGGTCAAGCTCCAGCTCGGTGATGACATCTTCGAGGAAGGGGCGCATCGTCGGCAAGACGGCGTAGACCTCCAGCAGCTGCGCGGCGGCGCGCAGATCGTTCGGCGTTGGGTTGAGGCTGGTCGTAGCCGGTCCAACCAGCAGCTGCACACGCGAGCTGTACGTGACCGGCTGCCGCTGGGCATACGCGTAAGCGATTGCGCCAGCGACAACGGTCGTCAGCACCGGCAGCCAGAACCACTTCAAGATCGCGTCAACATAGCGTCGGAACATCGCAGCGCTCTCCCCGCCAACTGTTGTGATAGCGCGTCGTGCCTGGAACGAAACACCTGCGGCAATTACGGACGACACGGCGAAGTATCAGGTGGCCCCTGCTACTGGGCGAAAGGCCCAGGCAGAGGCCACGCCATGTTGCCCCTGATCGTACGTTGACCGGCGGCGAATGACAAGGCGTTGAGCTAGCGCGCGCCCCGGTCCTTGAGGACTTTCAGCCCGGTCCGAACAATGATCTTCAGGTCGAGCAGCAGGCTGATCTTGTCGATGTACTTCATATCCCAGATCAGCCGATTGTCGAAGTCCGTTTCGCCACGCTCATAAATCTGCCACAGACCAGTGATGCCCGGCTTGACGCTCAATCGCTCGGTGTGCAGCAACTGGTACTTGTCCACACCGAACGAAGTCGGGCGCGGGCCGACGATACTCATGTCTCCCTGAAGCACGTTCCAGATCTGCGGCAGCTCGTCGAGGCTCGTCTTGCGCAGAATACGCCCAACTGGCGTAATGCGCGGGTCGTTTTCCAGCTTGTCGCCGTTCTCGTTGATCGTCTCGCCGCGTTCGTTGACGCGCACCCCCAGTTCGGCCAAGCGCTGATCGGCGTTCACGATCATCGAGCGGAACTTGTACATCTTGAACTTGCGACCGCCCAGGCCGGTGCGCTGCTGAATGTACAGCGGTGAATGGCGATCCTGGAGCCAGATCAGCCCTGCCAGCGCCGCGCCGATCGGCACCACGAACGGCAGCGACACGATGACCAGTGCCAGATCCATCGCGCGCTTGACCTGCATGTAGACGCGACGGGAGTCGGCACCCTGGTACGGCAGGCGGTTGACCCAGAAATCAGGGTCATAGTACGGTGAGACATCCTGGTGATGGGACCGCTGCGCGACGAATGGCTGCATCAGATCGCCACCATGCAACAGCGCGCGCAGCCCTAAGCTCAGGATAAACGTGGACGAGGATTTGCGCAGGGGCTGCGCCAACTCGCCCTGGCCGCTCATCTTGCCAAAGCCGAAATCAACGGTAAACGGCTGGAGCGCGGCCCGCTCCTGGGTCGTCAGTTTGTCCTCGGCGCCTGCGCTGCCCGCTCCCTTGCGTTCGCTGGCGAAGGTTAGCAGATTCTTGCCCGCTTCCTCGATCAGATATTTGTAGATAAGACCATCATCCGGAAAGCTCGCCACGCCGATTGGCATACGGATATTCAATTGCAGGCGGATCAGGTCGTAGATCTTGCGCGCAAGTTCCTCGGCCTGCTCGTGGTTGGTCTCCGGCAGGCAGATCACCAGGTCATCAGCGTGCCAGGCAATCGGGTCGGTATGGTACAGGAACGACTCCGCCAACTGACTCACGCGGGCCTTCAGGTAGCTGCGCTGAAGCACAAACTGGTAATTGAACCGGTCAGCGTGGGTCGATTTCAGCTCCTCGACGCCGCTCAGGTGAAGCAGGATGAACCCTACCGGCCGGTTGAACCGCCGCGCGCGGAACAGCTCGGCGTTGATCGTCTCTTCGCCCAGCGCAGTGGAGAGAATGCGGGATTCCTCGCTCCCGGTTACCACGTTTTCCAGCACCTGCTCAAGATTGGCGACGACCACCGAGACAAGGCGGACCAGGTAGGCCGTGACCGCCAGAAGCAGCAGTTCCGTCACAACCATCGGCACATCGGTCAGACTGTAATTAAGCAGGCCCAGAGCGGCGGCCCCCAGGTACATCATGCCGTTCGCCAGCAAAATCATCTGGAGACGGCTGGTTCCAAGGTCAGGAAAGATCAGCATCGACAGCACGGTCACGACAGCGATCGCGAATACCACTGGCGACGGCGCAAACCCGAAGGCATCCGGATAGGCCAGGATGAAGAGCACAATCAGCCACACCACTGCCGTCAGTAACAATAAACGCAATCGGTTCATGATAACCTCCTGCCCATGCTGTGTCGTGGATTGGGGCGGGCTTATTCGCATTATAGTGAATTCCTGCGCGTATAAACACCATGATTACTGTAGATTCAGGGTTTTTTTATAAGTTTTTATCTGATTTAAATAACTGTCCCGCTCAGCTTTAAGCTTTTTTAATAGCGGGTATCCCGGCGCACCCATAACATATAA
>JADLHR010000445.1 GCA_020848665.1 Anaerolineae bacterium | reverse complement strand
GTCACCCAGTGCACCGGGCGCTGGTAGTATTCGGCGAAGCGCATCGCGCGCCGGATGACATTGGCGTTGTACGCGCCCGCCAGCCCGCGATCGCCAGTGATCAGCAGAATGCCGATCCGCTCGACCGGCTCATGGACGTATAGCAGCGGGTGCAGCGGTTCGCCCTTGCTCTGCGCGGCAACGTTCACCAGCACGTCGTAGGCGTATTGGGCGTAGGGCCGGCTGGCGAGCACGGCGTTCTGAGCGCGGCGCACGTAAGACGCAGACACCGCTTCCAGCGCGCGCGTCACCTGGTTGATGTTCTTGACCGAGGTGATACGGCGCTTGATTTCGCGTGTAGTGGGCATCGACTACTCTTTTCCGGTAAGTGTTCCGATCCGGGTCACAAAATCACCGGGCCGCCGTCAGGCTGCTGACTCGCTGAGTTCTTCCCACACCACGTTGAAGCCGCTGATCGCCTGCTCGATCTGCGCCTCGATGTCTTCCGTCAGCTTATAGCCAGCCGCCTCGAGCGCCTGGTCAAAGTCGGGATAGTGGCTGTGGAAGTAGTTGAGAAAGCGATCTTCCCACTCTTTGACCAGCGGCACCGGCACATGATCCAGCTTACCGCGCGTCCCGGTGAACAGCAGCGCCACCTGGTCGCGCAGCGCGGTCGGGCGATACTGCGGCTGCTTAAGGATTTCCTGCAAGCGCATCCCGCGATCAAGCTGCTGCTGCGTGGCGCGGTCCAGGTCCGAGCCGAACTGCGCGAACGCCGCCAGGCTGCGGAACTGCGCCATGTCGAGCTTCAGGCGGCCCGCCACGCGCTTCATAATCGGGCGCTGCGCGTCGCCGCCGACGCGGCTGACGCTCAGGCCGGTGTTAATCGCCGGGCGCACGCCAGAATAGAACAGGTCGGTTTCGAGATAAATCTGCCCGTCAGTGATCGAGATGACGTTGGTCGGAATATAGGCCGACACGTCGCCGAGCAGCGTCTCGATGATCGGCAGACCGGTCAGGCTGCCGCCGCCGCGCTCCGCCGACAACTGCGCCGAGCGTTCCAGCAGGCGGCTGTGCAGGTAAAACACGTCGCCCGGATACGCCTCGCGCCCCGGCGGCCGGCGCATCAGCAGCGAAACCTGGCGGTACGCCCAGGCGTGCTTCGACAGGTCGTCGTAGATAATCAGCGCGTCGCGGCCCGATTCCATGAAGTGCTCGCCCATCGCTGTGCCCGCGTAGGGCGCGATGTACTGGAGCGCCGCCGGGTCCGAGGCTGAAGCGACCACGACAATCGTATGCTCCATCGCGCCATATTCTTCGAGCGTTGCGACGACGCGGGCGACCTGCGCCCGTTTCTGGCCGATCGCAACGTAAATACAGGTCATGTTCTGACCCTTCTGGTTGATGATCGTGTCGAGCGCAATCGCAGTCTTGCCAGTCTGCCGGTCGCCGATGATCAGCTCGCGCTGGCCGCGCCCGATAGGGAACATCGCGTCAATCGCACGAATACCCGTCTGCACTGGGCGCGTGACGTTCTGGCGCTCGATTACGCCGGGGGCGACGCGCTCGACGG
Organism: Anaerolineae bacterium; assembly: GCA_020848665.1. Lineage (GTDB taxonomy): Bacteria > Chloroflexota > Anaerolineae > Aggregatilineales > Aggregatilineaceae > DYGX01. Next base: position 994 of record JADLHR010000445.1, on the reverse strand, counting down.
GCAGTGTCTTGCCGGCCTTGATCGGCCCCTTCCCGTCGACAGGACGGCCCAGCGCGTCCACCACGCGCCCGATCAGGCCGTCACCAACCGGGACGGACGCGACGCGACCCGTGCCGCGCACTTCGTCGCCCTCGTTGATCCCGACGTACTCACCCATAATGATGACGCCGACATTGCCCACTTCGAGGTTGAACGCCATCCCCAGGACGCCGTTCTGAAACTCGACCAGCTCCTGAGCGCGCACGTTCTCCAGCCCGACGACGCGCGCGATCCCATCCCCCACCTCGACGACGATCCCCACGTCGACGGCGCGGCGCTCACGCTCAAAGCCTGCGATCTGCTCAAGCAGACCCCTGGTAATATCGCTGGTCACTTCCGCCATTGATTCTGGTCTCCTTGCGGCCTGGGAAAAAAGGGGTTCAAAACTGGTGTTGTGTGCCAAATGGTGACTGTGGACTCGTGTGTAAAACGGCTCGCCCCGAAGGGGGTTGACTCCAAATGCTAAAGAGGCTGCTCGCCGGATATAACCCTTAGGTTTTTTCACCCGCGTGCAGGCGCGTTAAGGATAGAGCAACTGAAGGAAAAGATCAAAATAACGATGAACTAATTCGCGCCGCTATGCACACGCCCCTGAGCTGGGTCAGCGGTCCTCGTCGACGATCTCCTGGTTCTCCGGGTGGCGCCCTGCCAGCCGCGATACCTTCCATCCGCTGCCCAGGCTGACGCTGCGCTGGTACGCCGCCCAGATCGCACGTGAGACAACCGTCCGCATCCCCCCCTTCTCTAGCTGGTAAAGCGCCTCGGCGGAGGTTCCGCCCGGGCTGGTGACCTGATTGCGCAGCACAGCGGGATGCTCACCGGACTGCGCCGCATACTCGACCGAGCCGCGCATGGTCTGGATCACCAGCTCCTGCGCGACCGCGCGCGAAAAACCCATATGCACCCCGGCATCGACCATCGCCTCCATGAACAGGAAGATGTACGCCGGGCCGGT
>JADLHR010000444.1 GCA_020848665.1 Anaerolineae bacterium | reverse complement strand
GGCGATTCCGAGCCTGCTCAGCGGCGCGGTCATTACCGAAACGATCTTCTCCTGGCCGGGGGTGGGAAGATTGTCGTTCGAAGCGGTCATCCAACAGGATTATCCAATGGTGATGACGGTCGTGCTGCTGAGCGGCGTGATTACTGTCATTGGCTATTTGCTGTCTGATATTCTGTACGCGATGATCGATCCACGTATCCGGCTAGAAGGTTCATAATGACTTCAGATTCGCAGACGAAACCCATCGGTCAGACAACCGGGACGCACGAAAAACCCGCGGACTCGGTCATCTCGCTGCGGGAAGAGCAGTACACCGGCGAGAGCGAGTCGCTGTATACGCTTGCCTTGCGGCGGCTGCGTCATGACTATCTGAGCATGATCGCGATCACGATTGTGCTGGTGTTAGCCGCGGCGTCCTTCCTGGCCCCCGTGATCACCGACGCGCTGAACCTTAGCTACACGCGCACCGACGCTGCTGCTTTCCAGTCGATCGGCGCGGAGGGGCATATCCTGGGCACCGACGACCTGGGACGCGATATATTCGCACGGCTGTTGTACGCCGGTCGTATCTCGCTGACCATTGCGATTTCGGCGGCGATCGGCTCGCTGGTGATCGGCATCAGCATTGGCGTCATCGCCGGCTATTACCAGGGCGGATCGCTGGGGTTCGTTGACGACGCGATCATGTGGTTTGTGACGACGCTGAACTCGATCCCAACGCTGTTCCTGCTGCTGATCGTCGCCTCGGTGATGCGCTCGCAACAGTCGGCGCTCAGGTCTTCGCCCGCCGTGCTGATCGTGATCCTGACGCTGCTCGGCTGGACCGGCACGATGCGACTGGTGCGCGGCGAGACCCTGGCCCGGCGCGAGTTCGAATACACAATCGCGGCGCGCGCTCTGGGCGCAAGCGACCGGCGGATCATGTTTGTCCATATTCTGCCGAACATCTACTCGATCATCGTCGTGACGCTGGCGATCGACATCGGCTCGCTGCTGCTGGTCGAGGCGGCCTTGAGCTTCCTGGGGCTGGGGGTGACCCCGCCGACGCCCAGCTGGGGCAACATGCTGAGCAACGCGCAGAGCTTCTTTGACCGGGGGCCGCATCTGGTGATCTTGCCGGGCCTCCTGATCGTCGTGACGGTGCTGTGCCTGTACATCATCGGCGACGGTCTGCGCGACGCGTTCGACCCGCAGGCGTCGAAGAAGGTCGCCTAGCGCGCGCCGACTCCAACTCCGCCAACGTTCGCGCCGGGAGTCGATGGCTCCCGGCGCGTTTTTGTTCCTCTGGCAGGCGCAGACCCTCAGGCGGGGACGGCGCAAAGCTGATAGCCGCTGCTAGCGAGCCGTCGCCGGGCCGTCAAGCAAAACAATATGCAGCTCGCCAGGGCCGTGCATCCCCAGGATCAGCTCCATTGCGATATCCGCCGTGCGGCTCGGCCCGCTGATGATCACGGCGCTGCTGGTGGCGGCGAAAGCGCCCAGTCCACCTGCGCGCTGGTCCGCGATCCACGCTTCGAGATGCGGCACGACCTGATCGGCGCGCACCACGGCGATGTGAAGCAGCGGCAGCAGCGAAGTCTGGCGTGGCTGGCCCGGTGCGGACAGCAGCGCCAGGCTGCCGGTCGCAGCCAGCGCCGCGCCCACGCCGGTGATCCCGACGCGCACGCTGGCATCACCCGGTGGCGCGACCGCGATCCCGGCGCGCGTCAGCGCCTCGGCCAGTCCCGGCAGCGGAATGTGCCCGAATGCCCAGCACAGCACGCGCGTATCGGGCGCGACGATATGCAGAATGGCCGCCAACGCCTCGTCCGCGCTGCCGCAGCGGTGAACGTGGCTGCTCAGCGCCTCGGCCTGCGCCGCGAACCGCTCCACCAGCGCGGCGCGGTCGCTGTCGTCGAGCGGCGCGACGGGCAGCAGATCGCCCAGCGCGGGCGGCTCATCGGCGTAAGGGGGCACAGCAGCGCGCAGCCGCCCTAGAATAGTGTCACGGCTCGTCATCGTGGCTCTGCGCTTTCTCTTGTGCTGCCCACCACGCCCGGAAGGGCTGCGCGGCAATCCGGGGTAATTCGCGGGAAGCTGTCCAGCCGCCGAGCGGCCCCAGCGGCAGCTTGCGACCGTCCGGCAGGGCGCGCTGGCCGATCCGCGCCGCGTGCGCCGCCGCGTCGAACAAGCGGGGCGAGCGCGCCGCCAGCGACCAGCCGCGCATTCCAGCGGCCCACAGCCAGGGGGTATGCCCGGCGTTGACCAGGTCGCGCCGCAGGTCGAGCAGCATACGCGGCAGGTCGATGTCTACCGGGCAGACCTCTTTGCACTTGCCGCACAGCGTGCTGGCATACGGCAGGGGCGACGCTTCCTGGAGATCGGTCAGCAGCGGAGTCAGCACGGCGCCGACCGGCCCAGGGTAGACCCAGCCATAGGCGTGCCCGCCAGTTGCCTCGTAGATCGGGCAGGCGTTCATGCACGCGCCGCAGCGGATGCAGCCCAGCACCTCGGCGTAGTCCGTCCCGTAGATCGCGCTGCGCCCGTTATCAACCAGGATAATGTACAGCGCCTCCGGACCGTCGATTTCGTCCGGACGGCGCGGCCCATTGATCATGTGAGTGTACACGGCGAGCGCCTGCCCGGTCGCGCTGCGCGGCAGCACCTGGGTCAGCAGCGCGTAGTCTTCGAGCGTGGCGACAACCTTCTCGATCCCGACCAGCGCGACGTGTACGGGCGGCAGGGTCGTCACCATCCGGCCGTTGCCCTCGTTCGTCACCAGACAGAGCGTGCCCGTTTCCGCGATGATGAAGTTGCCACCGGAAATACCCATGTCCGCGCTGAGGAAAGCGGCGCGCAGATGCTCGCGGGCGAAGCGCGCCATCGTTCCGGCGTCGTCGGTCGGCGGCATATCCAGCCGCTCGACCAGCAGGTCACGGATCGCCTCTTTCGACTTGTGGATCACCGGCGTGACGATATGGCTGGGCGCCTCGCCCGCCAGTTGGATGATGAACTCGCCCAGGTCAGTTTCCAGCGTCTCGATCCCGGCGGCGATCAGCGCGTCGTTGAGGCCGACCTCCTCGCTGATCATGCTCTTGGCTTTGGTCACGCGCCGGACGCCATGCTGCGCGGCGATCGTCTGGACGTGCTGGCAGACTTCGGCGGCGTCCACGGCCCACAGCACGGTCGCGCCGTTGGCGGTCAGGCGCGCCTCGGCCTGCTCCAGCAGGTCTGGGAGCTGGCTCAGCGCGCGATGCCGCGCGGCGGCGCTTTGCTGGCGCAGGGCTTCGCCGTAATCGCGCCCGGCAGCAAACATGGCGAGATCGCGCTTGCGGGCGGCGGTGTCGGTCGCCCGCTTGACGGCGGCTTGCAGCGGCGTATCGGCCAGCGCGCGCCGCGCCGCCACGACGAACTCAGCGGCGTGGCTGTCCATCGCGCTCCCTCTCCGGCAGGCCGTCGGCCAGCGCTTCGGCGATGTGGCGCACGCGGCGGGATGCGCCTTCGCGCGCCAGCCCGCCGTTGATGTGCATCATGCAGCTTACGTCCCCGGTGACAATTGTCGGCGCTTCGCAGGCGCGGATGTGACCGATCTTCTTGCGCAGCAGCGCGGCGCTGAGGTCGGGCATCTTGACGCTGAACAGCCCGCCAAAGCCGCAACACTCGTCAGCGTCTTCTAATGGGACGACAGTCGCATTCTCGACCGCTGTTAGCAGCGCCCGCGCCTGCCGACCCAACCCAAGATAGCGCAGCCCGTGACACGAGTCATGCACGGCGAAGGTCTGCGGCGCGTCCAACCGCAAGCCGAGGTTCGTCACACCCAGCCCATCGACCAGATATTCGGTCAGTTCCCAGGTGCGGGCGGCGATAGCCTGCGCCTGTTCCAGGCGCGGCGGATCGTTGGCGAACAGACGCGGGTATTCCTGGCGGATCATGGTTGTGCACGAGCCGGACGGGCTGACGATCACCGGGATATCGTAAAAGACATCGAGAAAACGCTCAGCCAGGGGCTGCGCTTCATGCTGATAGCCGCCGTTGTATCCCGGCTGTCCGCAGCACGCCTGGGCGGCGGGAAAGCGTACCGTCACGCCGAGGTGCTCTAGCAGGCGGACCGCCGCGACGCCAGTGGACGGAAAGAGGTAATCGACCAGGCAGGTCACGAACAGCGCGACCGGCTGCCCAACAGGGGAAGGGCGTTCGGGAAGGTCCATCACAGAAACCAGCTTGTCCAAGAAAACTATCAGGTTTTCGCAAGGCGCGGGCGCACCGAACCATCGCGTGTGCCGGCTGTCGCCGGCAACAGCCAGGGACGCGGGACCGGTAAAGCGCACCAGAAAAAACGGCGTGCGGCCTCAGGGCGCCGCACGCCGCCGCGTGCCGCTAACTGCCAGTATACCGCTTGCGCAGGGCTTCGACCTCTTCCTCGTTGAGGAACTTGACTGTGCCGAGTTGGTAGGCAGTCAGATAGATGCGCGCGTTCAGCTCAATCGTTTCCATGTTGAACATAGCGTCGCGCAGCGTTGGGGCATAGGCGACCACGCCATGATTGCCGAGCAGCAGCGTCACATGGTCCTTGATATACGGGATCATCGACTGCGCCAGCTCGTCGCCGCCGGGAATAGTGTATGGCACGACGGGCGTCGCGCCAGTGCGGACGACAACCTCCGGCAGAAAGGGCTTTTCCAGCCCAAGATTAGCGACCGCGAAGCCGGTGGCGGTCGGTGGATGCGCGTGCACGACGGCGCGAATATCGTCACGCTCGCGGTAGATCGCCAGATGCATGCGCCGCTCGGACGAAGCTCCTGGCCCGCCGACTGGGCTGATATGCTCGCCTTCCAACGTCAGCTTGACCAACGTTTCGGGATGCAGGTCCGCCTTGCTGACGTTCGTCGGGGTCATCAGGATCTCGCGCTCGTTGAGCCGCACCGAGATGTTGCCATCGTTGGCCGCGACAAAGAAATGCTGGTAGAGCCGCCGCCCGACTTCGCACATCTGGCGGCGCAGTTCCGATTCATCGAACTGGGGAAACTTGGTCATTCTGCTTGCTTTCTGTGATGATCACCCGGCGCGCCGGACGAGGGTTACATAACCGGAGCGCATTTTCCCTTCCTTAATTCTGAGTTTATACCACGTCCTGACACGCTTCTCAAGAAGCCGCGCTCGTCGCTTGTGTGGCGCAGATGGCTTTGACGACATGCTGCGCTTGACCTATCATAGATGAGATGGTGGGCTGGCCGCCGTCGGGTGCGCACCTGGCGAGAGAGCATTCCGACCGGCAGTTCGCAAGATACGCTGCGTGCTGAAGC
>JADLHR010000443.1 GCA_020848665.1 Anaerolineae bacterium | reverse complement strand
CGCAGCATGAACTGGACCAGCTCCGGCAAATAGTGACGCTGCGGCATATAGGTCAGCAACGTATCCTCCAGGCGCACCGGGCGCACCCCGCAGTACTCGTAGAGGTTACCAAGCTGCGTCGTGCGGTTGCTGGCGAGGATGTCGAACCACTGGACGGTCGCCGGCCAGCGCGGGACCAGCCGGTTCATCAGGCCGGTCAGGCCGCGCAGCGTGTGAGGCGGAAGCCCAATTACCGTGCGCTGCGCGCCGGTCACACGCATCACTGTCCGCAGCAGCTCGTTAAAAGTCACATACTCTGCCCCGCCGATCTCGATCGTTGCGTCTACCAGGTCGATTGCTTCCAGGCTGTTTTCGAGCGCCTGGACGAGATCGTGCACGTAGAGCGGATGCAACAGGCTGTCGCCCTTGCCCGGCTGGAAGAAAACAAACGGATTGGCGCGCAGCAGCATGGCAATCCCATTCACGAAGCGGTCCTCGGGGCCAAAAACCACGCCGCAGCGCATGATGGTATAGGCGATCCCGCTGTTGCGGATCAGCGCTTCCACCTGGCCCTTGGTGCGCAGCAGCAGGTACGCCGACGATGGCTCCGCGCCGAGCTGGCTGAGGTAGATGATCCGCCCGATGCGCGCCGAGCGCGCCGCCGCGATTACCTGGCGCGTGCCCTGGATATCGATGCGCTCCAAATCTCGCCGCTTGCCCCACCACTGCGCGCTCGCTAGGTGAAAAACGGTGTGTACGCCTTGCATCGCCTGGTGCAGCGCCTCGGAGTCGTTCAGCTCAGCAGTGACGACCTCGACACTCTCCGGCCACCCAGCTTCGTCAGCCCGGCCACGCCGGCCGGCCTGCGACGCAATCCGCACCGCCCAGCCCGCCGCCGCGAGCTGTGGCACCAAATGCCGCCCGACCATCCCGGTCGCGCCTGTAATCAGGATCATCCGTCTTGTTCCTCCGGCGCGAAATTATACCATGCTGCGCCTGTAACCATTCGCGCGCTGGTGGGTTATACTCAGCGAGTTGATCCGGGGCGGCGCGTAGTCGTTCGTGGAGCAGCGCGTAGTGGTATAATACGGCGTGCCCGCCCGGAATCGAGGCGCAGCGTGTTCGCTGGTCAGGCGCCAGCACGCGGCGGCACGTGCTCACGCAGCGGAGGGGTTCACCCGTGGAAATGAAGCGAGTGGTGGTTACGGGCATGGGGATTGTCTGCCCGGTTGGCAACACGCTGGAAGAAGCCTGGCAGAACGCGGCGCACGGCGTGTCCGGCGCGCAGCGCATACCAGAATTTGAAGCAGCCGGCCTCAAGGTCACGATTGGCGCGCCGGTCAAGAATTTTGACGCCGAGGAGGTCATGGGCCGCCGCGAGGTGCGCCGGACAGATCGCGTGACGCACTTCGGCGTCTACGCCGGACGGCAGGCGCTGGCTGATTCCGGCATCGACGTTGCTCAAGAAAACCCATATGACTTCGGCGCTGTAATAGGCACCGGCATTGGCGGCATCCAGTCGCTGATTGACGGCATCGTCGGCGTGCTCGACAAGGGGCCGAACAGCGTCAGCCCGCTGCTGCTGCCAATGATGCTGCCCGACAGCCCCGCAGGTAAGATCGCGATCGAACTGGGGCTGCGCGGCCCGAATATGTCGATCGCTACCGCCTGCGCGACCGGCAACAACTGCATCGGCGAAGCGTACGAGATGGTGCGGCGCGGCGCGGCGACGACGATGCTCGCTGGAAGCACCGAGGCGGGTATGGTCCAGCTGGCGGTCGCCAGCCTGGCGAACATGCAGGCGCTTTCGCGCCGTAACGACAACCCCCAGGGCGCATCGCGCCCGTTCTCTGCGGACCGCGACGGCTTCCTGATCGCGGAAGGCGCGGCGGCGCTGGTCCTCGAAGAACTGAACCATGCGTTGGCGCGCGGCGCGCGTATCTACGCCGAGATGACCGGTTACGGCAGCACGTGCGACGCCTACCACGTCACGGCGCCGATGGAAAACGGCGAAGGCGCGCAGGAAGCGATGCGCCGGGCGCTGCGCAGCGCGGGCCTGCAGCCGGAAGACATCGACTATATCAACGCGCACGGCACCAGCACCCAGCTCAACGATGTGAGCGAGACGCGCGCGATCAAGGCTGTGTTTGGCGAGCACGCTTACCGCGTCCCGATCAGCTCGACCAAATCGGTCACCGGCCACCTGATGGGGTCGGCAGGCAGCGTCGAGGCGGTGTTCAGCATCGAGGCGATCTGCAACCAGTTCATCCCGCCGACGATCAACCTGAATACACCCGATCCGGAATGCGATCTCAACTACACGCCGAACGTCGGCGTGAGAGCGGACCTCACGCATGTGATGTCCAATTCGTTCGGCTTTGGCGGCCACAACGCGGCCGTGATCTTCAGTCGTTACACGGGCTAATGGCAGATCAGGGAATACCCACTCGTCCGCTTCACCGCAGCCGCCTGGCGTTCACCAGCCGGCCTCGCACGCTGCGCTATGCTCACATCGTCGGGTGGGGGTTCGAGGTACCGTCGCAGGTGTTGTCGAATTCCGACCTGGAGGCGATCGTCGATACCGACGACGAGTGGATCACGACTCGCACCGGCATTAAGGAGCGGCGCATCGCGGAGCCGCGCGAGACGACGACCAGCCTCGCCACACGCGCCGCGCAGAAGGCGCTGGACGTAGCCGACCTACTGCCCAGCGCGATTGACTTGGTCATTGTCGCCACTGCCACGCCGGAATATATCTTCCCCAGCACGGCCAGCATGGTGCAGGATTATCTCGGCGCAACCAACGCAGGAGCCTTCGATCTTAGCGCGGCGTGCTCCGGCTTCGTCTACGCGCTCGACATGGCCGCCAGCAAGATTCGCACCGGTGAGATCAACTGCGCGGTCGTGATCGGCGCCGAGACGCTCAGCCGCGTGGTGGACTGGGCCGACCGGGGGACGTGCATCCTGTTCGGCGACGGCGCCGGGGCGGTTGTGCTGCAAGGCAGCGACGTGCCCGGCGGCATCCTGAGCAGCGTCCTGCGCTCAGATGGATCGGGCTGGGACATGCTGACTCTGCCGACTGTCAGCAGCCGCGACACCTACCTGCAAGACGGCCTGCACGAGATGCATCGCATCTATATGGACGGCAAGGGCGTCTACCGCTTTGCGACGCGCATCATCGGCGACAGTATCAAGGCGGCGCTCGACCAGGCCCACCTGACGCCGGACGATCTCGCGCTGGTCATTCCGCACCAGGCCAACCAGCGCATCATCGAGTACGCGGCCAAGACGTTAAAAATCCCGGTGGAGCGCGTGTACAGCAACATCGAGCGCTATGGTAATACGTCAGCGGCGTCGATTCCACTGGCGCTGGCCGAAGCCGCCGGGCGCGAGCTGCTCAAGCCGGGCGATCTCGTGGCGTTTGTCGGGTTCGGTGGCGGTCTGAGCTGGGCCTCGATGGTGGTCGAGTGGTCGGCGCTGCCGGGCCGCCCAGCGCGCAGCCTGACCTGGGGACGGCGCCAGGGCGAGTACGCGCTGGCATGGCTGCGCCGCCCGCTGGTCCGGCTGTGGCGGCGGATCATGCTGCTCAGCCCGCAAGCAATCGCCCGGCGCGCACGCGAGCGAGCCGAAGCGGCACGGGATCGCGCCCAGGCCGCGCGGGAAAACCTGCCGACTCCGGCGCTCCCCCGCGAGTGGCCCCGGCGCGACGACGCGGCCAGGCGCGGCGAGGCAGCCCGGCGCGAGCCAGCCGCCAGGCAGGACGAGCCTCCGCCAACCGACAACGGCGCGTAAACGACCCGCCTTCTCGAATCAAAACAAGGCGCCCTATCTTCACGGACGCCCTGTTCGTTTGACATGTCGAGATTGAGCCTCTACAGCACGCTCACCGGGAACTCAATCAAGCAGGAACTGTCGAAAGCGTCGAGCGGCTGGCTGCGAGCCAGGTACTCGGCCCACACCGGCGCCTCAACATTATCAGGGTGGCGCGTGTAACCATCCCCGGCGAACAACGTATTGACATTGATCTCATCACGCAGGAACCGGCGCACCGCCGCGACATCGCCTCCTGCGGCCAGCGCCTCGCTGTAGCTGAGCCTGCACAGGCGCGGTGCGGCCCGCTCGATCCGCCTGCGCCATTCGGGGTAGACCTCCGCCGCCAGCCCCAGCAGGTTATCCCACGTCGCCAGCTTGAGCGCAGCAGAGGGGATCAGCGCCAGCTTGAAACGGGTATCACGCGCGACCAGGTCTTCGATTGTGGCGTCGTTGTAACCGATGTACCGCAGAATGTCGGCGCCGCCCAGCCCAACCAGGCCGGACAACCCTTCGGTATCCAGCAAAAACACGATGCGGCGGCGCGGATCACTGCTCAGGCTCCGAAAGGCGCTATCGTCTGTGCCGCGCAGCACGCGCCCCGCGAACCCGTCATCCGGTACGGCCAGGCTCACACCGCGCCCGAACGCCTGGGCGAAGACACGCGCGAATCCGGCGAAAAGCGCCTCGCCGCCGCCGCCGAAGGTGATTTCCAGCCTCATAGATTCGCCGCCCGATCACCCGGCGACGACGCGGACGAACTTACGCTTGCCGACTTGCAGCACAGCGGGCGCCTGGTCCGGCGCGATCTCCGCCTCGAAATCCGCGATGCGCTCGCCGTCGAGGCGCACGCCACCGCCCGCGATCTGGCGCTTGGCGTCGTTCTTGCTGGCTGTCAGCCCGGCCCCGGCCAGAATATCGACGATGCGCACCGGCGCAGAGATCGCAAAGCTGGGCATCTCGTCGGGCAGGCCCTCGCCCTGGATTACAGTGGCGAAATGGCGCGCACCCTGCTCGGCGGCTTCCTCGCCCATAAAGATCGATACGATTTCGTGCGCCAGGTCCTTCTTGATCTGCATCGGCTCAGACGCCATACGCGCTTCCAGCGCGGCCAGCTCGTGATCACCCCAGCCGAGCAGCAGCTTGTGATAGATCGGCATAGCCTTGTCGGGCACGCTCATGATCTTGCCGTACATGTCCTCCGGTGTAGTTAGCAAGGGAATATGGTTGCCCATGCTCTTGCTCATCTTGACGACGCCGTCCGTGCCCGGCAGAAGCTCGCCCATAATGACCGCGATCAGCGGCGGCATCCCCACCGCCTGCTGAAGCTTGCGCCCGGCGACCAGAATGTTGAACAACTGGTCCTGCCCGCCAACCTGCACATCCGTCCGCAGCGCGACGGCGTCGTAGGCCTGCATCAGCGAATAGAACATCTCGTGCAGGTAGATCGCCTCACCCTGCTCCAGCCGCCGCGCGAAGTTCTCGCGCACGAGGAACTGCTGCACGGTGAAGTTCTGCGCCAGCCGGATGATGTCGCGGAAGTCCAGCTCCGCCAGCCACTCGTCGTTCCGCCGCACCCGCGTCCGTTCCGGGTCGAGGATTTTGAACGCTTGCTCCTGATAAGTGCGCGCGTTTTCCTCGACCTGCTCCGGCGTCAGTTGCTCGCGCGTCTTGTCTACGTCGGATGGATCGCCGATCAGGCTGGTGAAGGTGCCGATCAGGAAGGTGACTTCGTGCCCGAACTCCTGAAACTGGCGCAGCTTGCGCATGGTGATCGTGTGTCCGAGGTGCAGGTCGGGCTTGCGCGGGTCGTAACCGCAATAGACGCGCAGCGGCCGTCCTTCGCGCTGGGTCTGGATCAGGCGCGCGCGCAGCTCCTGCGTCATATGCTCTTTGGTCTGAGGATCGCCGTAGGCCGTCCCCGACATTAAGACTTCGACCTGCTTATCAATTTCCGACATGGTTCCTCGCGTCCTTATCATGCGCAGACTGTTTGCGATTGCGCGCTGTCTTGCCCGGAAAACGCGGCGATTATACCATAGCGGGGGGTATGCCATCACCGATTTTTTACCGGAGCGCAGCGCAGGTTGCCATACTGCCACACAATCGGTTACGCTCTATGTCAGCCCCGCGCTCAGGCCGGACCGCTGGTGCAGCGCCTCGGCGCTGGCGCCCCACTCAGGAGCACTGTGGCGCACTTCATCAAGTACTGGAAATGGCCGACCGTCCAGCCGCGTTACGACGAGGCGCTGCCGACTCTGCGCCACATGGGCAGTCGTCAGTTCAGCCGGGCCGCGCCGGGCGATGTAATCTGGATGATCACCGTCCAGCCAGGGACAGATCTCCTGTTCGTTGTCGGCAAGCTGACAGTCGGCTGGCTCGGTG
>JADLHR010000442.1 GCA_020848665.1 Anaerolineae bacterium | reverse complement strand
GCGCATCGCAGCCAACGAAGGGACGCCCTACGCCTACGATCCGGCGCGCCCGCTGTTCGTGATGGTACATCCGCAGGACGCGGAAACGATCGCGTATCTCGAAAACCTGCTGCCGGGCGGGACGACCGAGCGCTATGTCTATACCTACGAGACGGAAACGGGCGCGCGGACCGGCGAGTTCCTGATCTACACCGCGCCGGCGGGCGCGCTTCCGAACCAGTGAGTTTCGGGCGAACGCAAATTCAGGCGCGAATTGAGGCGGCCGGCCTGCGTGCGTGTATAACCCACGATCTCCTGCTGGCGATCATGCCTTGACGCGCGCATGCGAATCGGCTAGCGTAAGAGCCGCGAGAGCAGTTAGGAGCCGCGAAGAGCGGTAAAGAACAGTAAGAAGCAGCGGACAATGGCTGGCGCGCGGGTCCGGTGCGGCGCTATCACGTTTCGGCGGATACGTTTTGACAGACACACAGCCTGTTTCAGACATTCCCGATATGCCCGATATACCTGAGCCACCTGGCGGCGAGTGGGCGGGTGAGGCGCTCCTGCCGGACGCAGGCGGTGGCGCAGTCGAGGACGCGGTTGTCGCGCGGCGCGGCTTTGGCCTGAGCGTTCGCCCCATCGACGCGCTGTTCTACGCGCTGCTGATCGCGATCCTGGCGGCGGGCGCGTGGCTGCGCTTCGACGGGCAGAACTGGGACGATTACACGCACCTGCATCCCGACGAGCGTTTTCTGACCGACGTGGTCAGCCTGCTGAACGGGCCGCTCCAGTTCACCGATCCCACTCCCGAAGCTGTCGAGCAGCACCGCCTGCGCTGTGAGGCGCGCTATCCGGCGCCGAGCGACCTCAGCGACGACCCGGCAGCGCGCCTGTCCGCGCTGGAGCGAGCCGGGCGGGGCGGGTACTTCGACGCGGAATGCTCGCCGCTCAACCCCAACAACCTCGGCAAGGGGCTGTACGTCTACGGCGAGTTTCCGCTGTTCACGGTGCATCTGGCGGGCGTGGCGCGTTCGCACCTGTCGCGGGACGTGCACAGTTTCCTGACAACCTTTGATCCTGAGGCCGCCGCCGAGCACCACATCACAACGTATTGGGAGTCCTACACTGGCGCGCAACTGGTCGGGCGCAGCGTCGCCGCCGCTGCCGACTGGCTGACGATTATCGTGCTGTTCCTGCTGGGGCGGCGGCTCTATGGACGTTGGACTGGGCTGCTGGCTGCCGGGTTCTACGCGGTTGCGGCTTTTCCGCTGCAACAGTCGCATTTCTGGACGGTCGATACGTTTACTACGCTGTGGGTGACGCTGGCGCTCTATTTCGCCGTGCGCGCGCTGGACGGCGCAAGCGCCCTGCGGGGCGCGCCCGCCGGAGCGTATCTGGCGCTGTGGGCCGGTGCGGTAATCTGGGAAGCGGCCTATTGGGAACGCCCGGCGCTCGGCGCGGCGCTGCTTGGCGGGATATTTATGTTGACGCTGCCGGTCATGGCCGGGCTGAGCCGGCTCGCGGCGCCGCACTTCAGGCGGGCGCTGGTCGCTGCCTCCGGCCTGATCGCGGCGCTGGTATACGTTGTGACGGTGCTGGTGCTGGATATATTCGCCACACGCCCCTTCCCGCTCGGCGCGGACCTGCTCGCGCTCGGCTTTGACGCGGTGTTTTACGGGCTGGCGGCGCTGAACCTGGCGCTGATCGCAGACGTGCTGCGCGGCCCGCGCCGCGCCGCCGAGCGTTTTTCGCGCCCGGCGTGGGTGGTCGGGGCGCTCGGCGCGCTGTGGCTGGCGCTGGTCGCGGCCCTGCTGCTGGACGCGCTCGCGCCCTGGGCCGCGCTGCTGGTCGCGCTGGGCGGCGTCGCGCTGCTGATCATGGACGTGACCGATCTGGCCGATTACGCGCTGTTCGGCGTGATGCTGGGCGCAGCGGTCGCCAGCCGGATTAACGTCGCGCCGCTGGCCGGGATCATCGCGCTGGCGGCGGGGATTCGCCTGCTGCCGCTGCTCGACCGCGCGCTGGATCGCACGCAGCGCTCGCATATCCTGGCGCACACGCTCAGCGGGGTGATGGCGGCGGCGGTCGTGTCGCTGGTCGTCTTCCGCCTGCTGCAACCGCACGCTTTCCTGGGGCCGGACCTGTGGGACCTGCGCTTTAACCCTGGCTGGATGGACGACGCGCGTGAGGCGGCCACGCTGACCTCCGGCCAGTGGGACGCGCCGCCGAATCACCAGTGGGCCAACCGCACGCCGTACCTGTTCCCCTGGCGCAATATCGTGCTGTGGGGCTTTGGGCTGCCGCTGGGATTGGTCGCCTGGGGCGCGTGGGCCTGGGCCGGAGCCGGAATGATGCGCGCCCGCCCGCAGTGGACGCGCCACCTGATCCCGTTCGCCTGGGTGCTGGTCATCTTCGCATGGCTGGGCGGGCGCTGGGTGACGACCATGCGCTACTTCCTGCCGATCTACCCGCCGCTGGCGCTGTTCGCGGCCTGGGCGCTGATCCGGCTGGTCGTCGCGGCGCGGCGCGCCTGCCTGGCCGATCCGCGCGCTGCCCGGCGGCTGGCGTTCGGCGGCGCGATCGCGTTGTTGGCGCTGGTCTATGGCTACACCGCGCTGTTCGGCTTCAGCTTCCACACCATTCACCGCCGCCAGCTTACCCGCGTGGCCGCCTCGCGCTGGTTCCAGGAATTTGTGCCGGGCGATTTCGGCGTTTGGATCGAGGGCGACGGCCAGCGCCAGATGGTCAATCTGGGGCGCGGGCAGGTGTCCGCGCCGCCGAGCGTGCTGCGTCTGGAGCAGGGCGAGTCGGCAGAAGTTGGGTTCAGCGTGCCGGGCGAGGCGCGCGTTTTTGCGCTGACCTTCCACCACCTGCTCGACCCGGCCGAGGACGCCGAGCCGGAGACGCT
>JADLHR010000441.1 GCA_020848665.1 Anaerolineae bacterium | reverse complement strand
CGATCATGGTGAAGACCCAGTTAAAGACCTTCACGCCGGTCGGCACAGCGATTGTCATCGTCGAGAAGACGAACACCGCCTCAAGCTGCGTTGGCAGCCCGACGGTGAACATGTGGTGCGACCAGGTAGTGAAGCCCAGCGCGCCAATTGCGACGGTCGAGATGACCATCGCCTTATAGCCAAACAGCGGGCGCCGCGAGAACACCGGCAGTACCTCGGAGATGACGCCCATCGCTGGCAGGATCACGATATACACCGCCGGGTGCGAGTAGAACCAGAACAGATGCTGCCACAGCACCGGGTCACCGCCCGCCTGCACTGCGAAGAACTGTGTGCCGAGGTTGCGGTCGGCCAGCAGCATTGCCATGCCGCCGGTCAAAATCGGCGTGCCGAGCAGGATCATGAACGCCATGGTGTAGATTGTCCAGACGAACAGCGGCAGCCGCATCCAGGTCATGCCCGGTGCGCGCATCCGGGTGATCGTCACGATGAAATTGACCGACCCGATCAGCGAGGAAGTCCCCGCCAGCGCCAGGCCGACCAGCCACAGGTCCATGCCGTTCCCCGGCGAGAATTGCCTGCTGCTCAGCGGCGGATAGGATGTCCAGCCGCTGGCTGCCGCGCCGCCATCGGTCAGAAAGCCGGCGTAGACAGTCAGGCCGCCGATCAGCAGCAGCCAGAAGCTGAGCGCATTCAGACGCGGGAAGGCCATGTCGCGCGCTCCGATCTGGAGCGGAACCATGTAGTTTGCCAGCCCGGCGCCGATCGGGATGATGAACAGGAAGATCATCGTTGTGCCGTGCATCGAGAAAAGCTGATTGTAGGTGTCGGCGCTGACGAACTGCCCGCCGGGGACAGTCAGCTCGGCGCGTATCACCTGCGCCATGGCGACGCCGATCACGAAGAAGGTGAGCGTCGTCACGACGTACATGATGCCGATTTTCTTGTGATCGACCGTCGTAATCCACTCGAGCAGCTTGCTCTGTGGCCGGTAGGCCGCAGGCTGTGCAATAGTCGCCATACGATGCTCCGCTTCTCCTCTGAATAACTCTTTGCGCTGCCGTCGCGTTCCAGCCGCGAACGCGATTTACTGGCTCTGGAGGTAGACGATCAGATCAGCCAGCGCCTGGGCGTCCAGCTTCTGACCGAAATCCGGCGGCATGACCTGGCAGTGGAAGCCTGGCACCTCGAACGCGCAGGGCGCCAGGATCGACTCGCGCAGGTACTGCTCGGCGCTCAGGCCGCCCGCCGCCTCGCCGAAATCGACTGCCTGCTGCCCCATCCCGGCCAGGGCCGGGCCAGCGCCATCCTGCGGGCCGTGGCAGTTGCTGCAGCCCAGCTCGTGGAAGTGGTCCTCGCCCGACGCGGCGTCGCCAGCGGGCAGCTCACTGTCCAGGTCCGCCCCAATCGGGATAAAGTCCGCCGAGCCAGCCATCTTATCGGCCAGCCAGCGGTCAAACTCGTCCGGCGGCAGCGCCTCCAGCTCGATCAGCATGTCATAGTGCAGCAGGCCGCAGTACTCAGCGCAGTTGCCGGTGTACAGACCCGGTTCTTTCACGCGCAGCCACTGCGTGTTGGTGTAGCCGGGAACCGCGTCCACCTTCCCGGCCAGCTTCGGCAGCCAGAAGCTGTGCTGCACATCCCGCGAGCTGATGCGCAGCAGAATATTGCGGTCGGCCGGAACGGTCACGCGCTTGGTCGTGCGCACGCCGGTCTCCTCGTCCTCGCCGATGAAATACTCGTAATCCCAGTTGAAGGTGTAGCCGGTGACGTTGATCGAATAGTCTGGCGAGGTGGTATCCTGGCCGGCTTCCGCGCGGTAATCAGTGTCGAGCGCGCGCAGCGTCAGCACGAACAGCACGGTGATGATTGCGAACGCCAGCACCGTCCAGGTGATTTCGAGCGCGGTGTTGCCGTGCACCTGTTTGGGCATTTCGTCGGCGCGCCTGCGCCGATAGCGCAAGACGGCGAAAATAATTAGCCCCTCGACCAGCAGAAAGACCGGAATCGCCATCAGCAGCGTAATGTTGAAAAGCTGCCACACCGATTCGATCCCCGCTCCGCCAGTCGATGGGCCGTGCGCCGAAGCAGTCTGCGGCGCGGTCGTCGCCACAGCCAGAAGAATGGCGCCTACCGCGACCAGCGCCCACCGGATTGCAGCGAATTTCCTCATGCCTGGCTCCACTTGGTTCAACCTCAGCGCATTTCGTTTGCTGCGCAGGCAGTGACCGGAGTACGACCGACAGCCGGCGCTATTCCGCTCTCAACTTACGCCGCCAGGTTTGAAGCAGCGGCCTCAACCGATCGACAGAGCAGGGGTGGGGGTCGTCACCACGAGGGGGCGGCGGTGCGGAAAGGTGACGCGTGTCTCGGTTTGGGTTGTGCTGCTGAGCCGTCCCGGCCCATTAAAGCATATTATACTCATAATAATCAAAACAAACAGGCCATCTTCGGATTTTTTATCAGTTATCAATTAGTTTATGCCCAACGAGCTATTAGCGGCTCACATCCGGGGTAGCGTGGCCGCGCGGGCCGCCCCTTGACTGCTCAGCGCGGAATGCTCGTCGCGGGGTGCACGTGACGCAGCGTGACCCACAGCCCGCCCGCCATCGCCAGCAGCGCCGCCGCGAACGCCGCCCGATAATCGAACCCCTCGACCAGCAGGCCGCCCAACAGCGGTGCGCCGAGCAGCGACACTGCCGAGACCGAGTTGAACAGGCCGGAGTAAGTGGGGCGCTGATCGGGCGCGGCGTAGGTCACCACCCAGTTCATGAAGCTGATGCCGAGCGACCCCTGCACCAACCCGCCCGCCATAAACGCGACGTAGAGCGCGGCAGGGCCAAGGGCGCCCGCCGACAGCGCCAGCGTCACCTGGGCGAGGCCGACGGCCATCGCGAGACGGATGAAGCGCAGCGTGCGGCGCTCGCCCCAGCGTGAAAAGAGCAGCGCCCCGGCCACGCTGCCGATTGTCTGCATGACCAGCAGGTTGCTGACCGCCACGCTGCTCGCCAGTCCCAGCACTTCTGTGCCGTAGCCAATATAGAATGGCGTGGCGAGCGTGTACAGGCTGGACAGCACGCGCGCGATGATCATGGCGCGGAAGGGGTGATCGCTGCGCAGCACGTGCCCCAGCTCTGGCAGATAGTCACGCAAGGCTGGCACGGCGGCGCGCGGCTCGCCACCCGGCAGCTCCCGGATCAGCAGCATCACCGGGATGGTGATGAGTATCAATCCGCCTGCCAGAGCAAACAGCAGCGCGTAGTTGTCTGGAAATGCCGGGCCGCTTTCACCCAGAATCAGCCGCACCACCGGCGCCAGCGCCAGCAGCGCCACGCCCACGATCGCGTTGCCATAGCCGAACACCCGCGCGCGGCGGCGTGCGTCGAGGCTGCTGCCCGCCAGGTCCAGCCAGGGCACGCCGACCAGCCCATCGCCCAGCGCCGCGATCCCGTAAAACAGCAGGAATGCCGCCAGAATCGCGCCCGGACGGCCTGGCCCCAACAGCATGATCACGCCCGCAAAGATCAGCAGCAGCGGGCGGACGACGATATTCGGTCCGATAAACCACCACTTCTTGTGGCGGACGTGCAGCAGGTGACGCGCTACCAGCAGTTGCGGCAGCATCCAGCCGATCTCAAAGGTCTGGCTGGAGAGCGCGATCAGCACCTCGGCGCCGGTCAGGCGGCGGATAAAGTCAGGGATGACGGTCGTCGAGCCGACCAGTCCCATGCCAATCGAGAACAGCAGAAAATCGCTCAGGAATACCGCGAAGTTGCGCCGGTAGATAGACTCGCGCTCGGCGGCTGGGACCATGAGCGCGGTAGCAGAGTTGTCAGTCATCGGCGGGCAGCTTTCGTGGGCAGGCGCGGAAGATCGCTTTCATTCTAGGGGGCGAGCGCCGATCCGTCCAGAGACGGCCGCGCGGCGTGTTCACCTCGCCCCTGCCCGGCGCTGATGCGCATCACGACCCCCACTCCAACCTGGAGAAGGGACAAGGCCGAGCGCAGCGGAGCCGGGGTGAAGTAGCGCAGAGGGCACGTCTGATGTAATTACCCTGGGCCGAAGACACTTTAACGACCTTTTTTGCATCTTTATTGTATATAATCTGGCTAACGGACCGGCCCGCCCGCCCCCACTCCCCCTGCCTGTCGCGGACCGGCGCACTGCTGTCTCCCCCTATGGACGCATCTTAAGTTCTTTTGGAGTATTCAGGAGCATCGTATGGCAACAGATTTGCAGACGACGCACCAGATCGACGACACCGGGATTGATCTGGACGATCAGACGCTGCTGGAGATGTACTGGCAGATGGTGCGCGCGCGGCGGCTGGACGAGCGCGTTTGGGTGCTGCATCGCCAGGGTAAGATCGCTTTCCACATCTCCGGCATCGGGCACGAGGGTGTTCAGGTCGGCGCGGCGTACGCTATGCGGCGCGGCCACGACTACGCCTCGCTGTATTACCGCGACCTGGCCTTTAACCTGTCGATGGGGTCCACACCGCTCGACTTTATGCTGGCGGTCTTCGGCAAGGCGGGCGAGCCGACCAGCGGCTCGCGCCAGATGCCTTCACACTGGAGCAGCCGCAGGCTCGGCATCCTGTCGTCGTCCAGTCCGGTCGCCACGCAGGTACCGCAGGCCGCCGGGGCCGCGCTGGCCTGCAAGCTGCGCGGCGAGGATCGCGTGGTGATCGTGACGCTGGGCGAAGGCTCGACCAGCGAGGGCGACTTCTACGAGGGGCTGAACTGGGCGGGCGTGCACCAACTCCCGCTGATCTGCCTGGTCCAGAACAACATTTATGCGATCTCAGTGCCGGTGCATCTGCAAATGGCGGTCCCCAACGTGGCCGACCGCGCGCCGATGTTCGGTATTGCGGGCGCAATCGTGGACGGTAACGACGTGCTGGCTTCCTATCGCGTCATGCAGGAGGCAATCGGGCGGGCGCGGT
>JADLHR010000440.1 GCA_020848665.1 Anaerolineae bacterium | reverse complement strand
GCGCGCCGGTACTCGCGGCATGCCGCATCGACGCCGCACCTCCCGGACGACTGATCGTCTCGCGCCGCGTGGATGGCAACTGGCGCGCCAGCCGAACGCTCCCTATAATCGGGAGCGTTCGTTAGCTCAAATCCGTGGAAGCCTGATGTCCGAACTACCTGAGATTCACGTGCTGGCCGCTGTAACACCTGCTGCACTCTCGCGCTATCGCCAGACGCTCGCCCCGGACCCGCAAATCAAGCTCAGCCTCGTCACGGATGAGCGCGATATTCGCGTCTTCCTGGCGCAAACCCGACCCCGCGCCGATCTGCTGGTGCTCGACGGCGCGCTGTGCGACAGCTACTCGCTTATCAACGAGCTGCGCCAGACCTATCCGCGCCTGCTGATTCTGCTGGTTGATGATGGCGCGGATTTCAGCACACCGGGCCGCGCCGACGACGTGTCAATCCGGCCCTTTGAAGATGGCGACTTGCTGCGGCGCATCAAGCGGCTGGCGCAGGAGCGCCAGCTTGAGACGCTGCGCGCCGACAGCCTGCCGCCCGTTCGCACGGTCGCGCAGCAACTTCGGCGCGCTGGGCCGGGGCACGGCAAACAGAAAGCGGCGGTCAACGCAATTGCGGAGCTGGGCTACGACTACGTCGCGTATTACGCGCTGGGACCATCAGCGCCGCCCGAACTGGCGCTTAGCGCGCAGGCTGGCCTGCCGCAGCTCACCGACGCAGCGCCGCACACGCTGCCGGTCGAAGGCACGGTGTTTGGCTGGGTCGCCGAGAGCGGGCAGAGTCGCGTTGTGGGAGCCGGAGAGAGCGCCGATCACCGCTTTGTTGAGCGCGGCTGGCTGGCCGCTGGCGTCTGCGTTCCGGTTGGCACCAGCCTGCGCTTCGGCGTGCTGTTCGCCGGACGGGCAGATGCGCACCCCATCACGGAACAGCACGTTAAGCTGCTGGAGCTGATTGGGGCGCAGCTTGCTCACGCCCTCGCCAAGCAGCAGACTTAGGACTCGCGCGCAGAGCGCCGCTCAGAATTGCAGACTGCATGAACCCCTCGATCCAGATCGGAACCGCCTGCAGCCAGCCAGGAGCCATCACCTACGGCACGTTCGACGCCGTTCCGCTGCCCACCGGCGGCGCCGACACCTTTCCGATCGTGATCGCGCAGGGGCGCGGCGGCGCGCGCCCGGTGCTGTGGGTCACCGGGACGATTCACGGCGGCGAATTCGACGGGCTGGCGACAATTCACCAGCTAATCACGCCAGAGCTGGTGGAACGGCTGTCTGGGACCGTGATCGCCGTGCCGACGCTCAACCCGGCCGGGCTGCGCACCCATGAGCGCAGCCCCTATTATCTGTATGGCCGTGACCCGAACCGGCTTTTCCCCGCGATGTCCGGCACGCTGGACGAGAACGATACCGCGTTTCCTTCGGCGCTGGAAATGGCCTATACCCGGCTGTTCGAGCGTATCGCCGCGACGGGCGACTATTTAATCGACCTGCACAATTACGGGGCGATCTCGATTCCGTTCGCCTTCCGCGACCCGGTTTTCTATCATGACGGGCACGACAAAGGGCTTGCGCGTAAGCTGCAGGAGACGGTCGGCGCGATGCTGAAGGCAATGGGGCTGACCATCGTCAACGAGTATGTGTCGGCGCAGTACATCAAGCTGCATCTGCACCGCTCGGTCAGCGGCGCGGCGCTTAACACGGCGCGCATTCCGGCCGTCACTGTAGAGCTGGGCGGGCAGCGCGTCGTGAACGTGCGGCACGTCCACGCCGCCGCTGCCGGAATCCGCAACGTGATGCGCTGGGCCGGGATGCTGCCCGATCCATTCGAGCCGATCCGCGAAGTGCCAGTGATCGACCTGGGGCACCCGGTGCGGCGCATCCAGCATCCGCGCGTGACAACCGCCTGCATCGTGCAGCATCTGGTCCAGCCCGGCGAACGCGTCGAGCGCGGCCAGCCGGTCGCGCGCATGGTGGACGTGTTCGGGCGGCCCGTCGAGCCTGATGATGGCGTGCTGCGCACGGAATTGGATGGGTTCGTGCTGGGCCTTTATCCCAGCCTGGCCCACTACCCCAACGAGGCGGTGCTGGGCCTGGCCGTCCGCGACGACAACAACCTGGTGCAGCCTATTCCGCGCGCTTGATGTCGCGCACAAAAACGCGCGCGCTGGCTCAGCGCGCGGCATCTGTCTCCATGTAATCCCAAAGCGCGGAGCCTAACTGGCCTCCGGCCCCTGCGCGCCAGCCAGCCGCGCGGCGTACTGCATCCTGTAGAATTCAAGGTACTCGCCCGTCTTGATCTTGCGCCACCACCACTCGTTTTGCCGGTACCACTCGACGGTGTGACGCATCGCCTCATCGAAGCTGTGCTGCGGCTGCCAGCCTAGCTCACGGCTGATCTTGTCGTTGGTCAGAGCATAGCGCCGGTCGTGACCTGGCCGGTCGGCCACGTAGCGGATCAGGCTGTCCGGCTTGCCGAGCGCGTCGAGAATGAAGCGCGTGACCTCGATATTGTGCAGCTCGTGCTCGCCGCCGACGTTGTAGATTGCGCCCGGCGCGCCGCGATGCAGCACGGCCTCAATCGCATCGGCGTGATCGTCCACATACAGCCAGTCGCGCACCTGCATCCCGTCGCCGTAGAGCGGCAGCGGGCGGTCGTCAATTGCCTCGGTGATGAAGAAGGGCGCGATCTTCTCCGGGTACTGGTACGGCCCGAAGGTATTGCTGCCGCGCGTGACGGTCGTGTGCAGGCCGTAGGTGACGTGATAGGCGCGCAACATCATCTCGCCGCCCGCCTTGCTGGCCGCGTAAGGGCTGTTCGGCAGCAGCGGATCGCCTTCGCGGAAGAAGCCTTCGTCAATCGAGCCGTAGACCTCGTCCGTGCTGACCAGGTGCAGGCGCGGGATGCCAAGCTGCCGCGCCACATCAAGCAGCACGTACACGCCGACGATGTCCGTGTTGATGAACGCGTCCGGCGCCAGAATCGAGCGGTCCACGTGCGACTCAGCAGCGAAGTTCACGATGGCGTCAATCGCGTACTGCTCGCAGACGCGCTGCACCGCCGGGCGGTCCGCGATGTCGCCGCGCTCGAAATGATAGTTCGGTGCGTCACTGACCGGCAGCAGGTTATCAAGGTTGCCAGCGTAGGTCAGCTTGTCGAAGACGATCAGGTTGTAGTGCGGATACTTCTCCACCATGCGGCGGACGAACGCGCTGCCAATAAAGCCCGCGCCGCCTGTAACCAGGATGTTCTGCATCGTAGCTCCCTCGTGCCAGAACAGAGTATGTGCGCTGTACGAGCGGCCCAGAGCGTGTTATGCACTTGCGCGCCGGGTAAAGCCCCCCATCCCCCGGCCCCTTGCCCCCAAAATGAGGGAAGGGGAGACCGCTCTGTTTTTTTCCTTCCCTCGTTCTGGGGGAAGGAAAGCCGACCGCAGGTCGGAAGGATGGGGGGG
>JADLHR010000439.1 GCA_020848665.1 Anaerolineae bacterium | reverse complement strand
GGCTGATGCACCAGGCGGGCATGACCTGGGCCAAGCGCCAGATTCGCTTCACACGCGGCGCGCCCGGCGCGGTCGCGGCGGGCGCGATTGATCAGGCGCACGCCAGCGGCTTCAAGATTCTGCTCGGCATCGTCGGCGACAAGAACGACGTGCTCCAGCCAGGCTATTTCGAGGACTACGCGCGCTTTGTGGGTGAGGTCGCCGCGCTGGGGCCGGACGCGATCGAGGTCTGGAACGAGCAGAACATCGACCGCGAGTGGCCGAACGGCAGCATCGATCCGGGCCTGTACACGCAGCTTCTCGCTCAGGCGTATAACGCGATCAAGAGCGTCAATCCGAACGTCGCGGTAATCAGCGGCGCGCCCGCCCCAACCGGCGCGGAAGGATACTTTGGGACTGCGGCTGTGTGGAACGACGACCGCTACGTGCGCGGCATGGCCGCGGCAGGCGCGGCGCGCTATATGGACTGCATCGGCGCGCACTACAACGAGGGTATCGTCTCGCCAGGCCGCACCAGCGGCGATCCGCGTGATAGCTACTACACCCGCTACTTCTGGGGGATGGTCAACACCTATTCGAGCGCGTTCGGCGCGGCGCGGCCTGTCTGCTTCACCGAGCTGGGCTACCTCTCGCCTGAAGGCTATGGCCCGCTGTCCGGGTCGTTCGCCTGGGGAGCGGATACAAGCGTGGCCGAGCAGGCGCAGTGGGTCGCCGAGGCGGTACGTCTCTCGCGCAACAGCGGGCGCGTGCGGCTGGTGATCATCTGGAACATGGACTTCGCTAATTACGGCGATGACCCGATGGCCGGGTATGCGCTGGTCCGGCCGGGCGGCGGCTGCCCGGCGTGCGACGCGCTGGCGGGCGGGCGCTAAACGCTGCGCCACGACGAAGAAAGCGGAAACCGGGGCGGCTTCAGGCGAGGTCGCCCCGGTTGTGTCCGGCGCGGGGATTGCGCGCCCCACGATTCGCAAACTTTGCGGGCGCGGGCGGGGTCTGCGGTACAATGACCGGCGTCGCGCTGGCTGTGCGCCGTTCCCCGGCGAAACCACGCGATGTATAATCAGGGTACCGTGCCAGCAGGGTAAGCGGCAGGGTGCTCTACAAAACCAACTAGCATGGAGGCCAACCGTTATGCAAGCATCTGCTGTCGCTCGCCAGCGCCAACTACGAAGTTTTGTGCTGGCGTGGCTGGGCATCACGCTGCTGATGGGCGCGCTAACGTTTGCGGGTATCTACTACGCGACCGGACTGGTCAACAATGACAAAAACGGGAGCGGCGGCGATTCCGGCGCCGGGGCGCTGCCGCTGGTGGAACTCGACGGCGAGCAATCGGCGGGCGACGAGGCGCCGCCTCCGGCTGAGCTTGACGGCGCGCTGACGCCAACAGGCGCGGCGGTCGCGGCGCTGCCACCGGCTCAGGCCGCGACTCCCGTACCCTCTCCGACGCCGCGCGGCGGTGTAGCTCCGGTGCGACCAGCGGCCCCGACGGAGGCCGTCTCCGAGGACTTCCAGCTTGGCATTCAGGTGCAGCCCAACGCCGACCCCGAAGTGTACAAAATCTGGATGGGCGAGGTGCGCGACAAGCTCAGGCTGGGCTGGATCAAGCAGCAGATTCGCTGGGAAGATGTCGAGCCGCAGCCCGGCCAGTACGACTGGGGGATGCTCGACGTGACGCTGGCCCTGGCCGATGAGTACGGCATCAGGGTCATGGCGAGCGTGCTTGACACTCCCGACTGGGCACGCGAGCCAGGCGTCAACCTCAACAAAGAGGGGCCGCCTGCCGATCCGCAGGTCTTCGCGGGCTTCCTGACGCAGCTTCTGACGCGCTATAAAGGTAAAATTCACGCGGTCGAAGTCTGGAATGAGATGAACATCGACCGCGAATGGGCGTCGATCCAGGGCCTCAGCGCGCGGAACTATGTCACGCTGCTCCAGGCGGCGCGCGGTGCGATCAAGGCCGTCGATCCCAACATCATCGTGATCAGCGGGGCGCTTTCGCCAACCGGCGTGAACGATGGTATCGGCGCGTATGATGATTTCGTGTATATGGACATGCTGATCCAGGCGGGCGTGCTCGATGTGGCCGACTGCGTCGGCGCGCACCACAATGGCTACAACATCGGCCCGAATGTGCCCTGGAACAACGTCCCGAACGATCCGACAGCGGTCTTCCGTGGCCCGTTCAACAACCCGCACCATAGCTGGTCGTTCTACAGCACGCTCAACGGCTACGCGCAGAAGATTCAGCAGGCCGGAAGCGGCAAGAAGCTGTGCATCACCGAGTTCGGCTGGGCGGTGACCGAAGACCTGGCCGGTACGCCGCTGAGCTTCGAGTTCGCGCGCGATAACACGCTCAACGAGCAGGCCGCGTTCATCGGCGAAGCGATCGAGCTGATGGACGAGTGGGGTTTCGTCTGGCTGGCGTTCATCTGGAACCTGAACTACGGGCCGCAAGCGGGCTGGGACGCAACGGATAATAACGTGCCGTACTCGCTGCTGCGTCCGGAGTGGCGGACATCCCCGGCGTATGAGGTGATCGCCGCGTACAATTTCCGGGAGCAATAGGCTTACGCGGGACGGCGCTGCCGCTCCTGAAAACCGGATGACGCAGAGGGCGGGCCATGTGCCCGCCTGCTGTTGCCCTGACCTATACGAACTCACCGAGGAGTAAGGAACCATTGTCTTCGCCCCGAATGAGCGGCCCCGCCACGTCACGCCGCGCGCGCCGTCCGGCCCTGCTGATCGCCGCGCTGATCGTTACTGCGCTCGGAGCAGCCGCCCTCGACGTGTGGTGGACCGGACGCCAGGACAATCAGCCACCCGCGCCGACTGCCACGCCGCCGATCCCGACCGATCTCGCGCCGGACTCCGTGACCGATCCGCCCTTTCTCTCGCTGACGTATGGCATCCACACCTTTCTGTGGTGGGATGCTACGGCGCGCCCCTTCGACCTCGATATGGTGCGCCTGATGAACTTTACGCACGTCAAGCAGCGTTTCGCGTGGCTGGACATCGAGCCAGCGCCGGGCGAGTGGCACTGGCAGCAGGCCGACGCAGTAGTGGACGAGGTCGAGTATCGCAGGCTCGAAGTCGTCGCGCGGATCGACGGCGCGCCAGATTGGGCGCTGCGCGCACCTGAAGCTCCCGACGGCGCACCGATTGACCTGGACGCGTGGGCCGAATACTGCGCAGCAGTCGCCACCCGCTACCGGGGCCGGATCGCGGGCTACCAGGTGTGGAACGAGCCGAATCTGCGCGTCGAGTGGTACGGCAATACGCCGAGCGCCGCCGGGTATGTGAAGCTGCTCAGCGCGTGCGCCGGGGCGATCCGCGCCGCCGACCCGGACGCGATCGTGATCTCGGCAGGCTTGGCGCCGACCGGTGGCCCGATGCCGGACGCGATGCCCGACCTCGACTTCCTGCGCCAGATATACGCCGCCGGAGCCGCGCCGCATTTCGATGTGCTGGGCCTCAACGCGCCGGGCTACGCCGCCGCACCGGACGTGTCGCCTGAAGACGCCGAGGCGACCTACGGCCACCGCTGGATGGCCTTCCGCCACGTCGAGGATGCCCGCGCTGTCATGGTTGAGCAGGGCGACGCCGCCAAGCAGGTTGCGCTGCTCGAAGTCGGCTGGACGACCGATCCGCGCCCGGACGTGATCTACGCCTGGCACGCGGTCGATGAAGCGACGCAGGCGCAGTACCTGGTCGGCGCGTACCGCTGGGCGGCGGAGCACTGGCGGCCCTGGGTTGGGCTGATGGTCACGATCTACATGGCGGACATGGGCTGGACCGAAGACGACGAGGAATACTGGTGGGCGGTCAACACGCCCGGCTACCCGCCGCACTACCGGCAGGCGTACATTGACCTGGCGAACATGGAGAAGATCAGCGGCGACACGGTGATCCCCGCGCGCGACCCCAGCGCGCCAGAGGCGCAGCATGTCCCGACGCTG
>JADLHR010000438.1 GCA_020848665.1 Anaerolineae bacterium | reverse complement strand
GTATCCGGACAAAAGGAGTGTACTCTGGCACGTTGATCACATGACCACAATCATTGACGGCGCTGCGGCGGCCGTGATAAGGTATTTGCAGGGAGTGTGCGGAACAGCGCATTCCTCTAATGCTTTATGCTGTTTTGCTTACTTACGATTGCATGGCTCGACACCTGATCACAGCATTGCACCGTAGCATCGAGCAGAGAGCCACCACGTCGCGGCACGCGGTGTGCGCCGCGAGGAATCGCTCCCTTTCCCCAACTCGATGATGCTGTATCTGTGTTCCCTATTTTTATTCAGGAGGCGTCTACAATGTTCCGAAAGAAAGCTTTGCCAGTCTGGCTCGCGCTGTGCCTGCTGCTGTCCTTAACTGGATCGGTGACGGGGCAAGAAGATGAGATCGTCATCGGGGTCTACGAGCCAATGACCGGCGCCCAGGCAGCGGGCGGTGAGTTGACCATGCAGGGCGTGTATCTGGCGCACGAAACCAAGCCGGAAGTGCTGGGGCTGCCGATTCGTCTGGTGCTGGTCGATAACCGGAGCGATAAAGCGGAATCAGCAACCGCCGTCCAGCGCCTGATTGATCAGGAAGGGGCCATCGCAATTATCGGCAGCTATGGCAGCTCCAACTCGATGGCGGGAGGCGAAGTGGCCGAGCGGGCCGGTATCCCGGTCATGGGCTGCTCTCCAACCAACCCCCTGGTCACTGAGGGCAAGGACTACTACTTCCGCGCCTGCTTCATCGACCCCTTCCAGGGCGGCGTGATGGCGAAGTACGCCGTCGAGGAACTGGGAGTGCAGAAAGTCGCCATCATCCAGGACGTGGCGCAGGACTACTCGGTGGGCCTGGCGGCCTTCTTCCGTGAGGCGTTCATCCGCCTGACGGGTGATGCGAAGGGCATTGTCGGCTTCACCTCCTACCAGACCGGCGACCAGGATTTCACCGCACAGCTTGCCTCAGTAATGGCGAAGAACCCCGACGCGATCTACGCCCCCGGCTATTTCGGCGATGGCGCGCTGCTGGCCCGCCAGGCGCGTGAAATGGGTTACGAAGGGTATATCCTCGGCGCAGACGCCTGGGAAGCGCCAGAGCTGATCGAGATCGGCGGTTCAGCGTCGGACGGCATCCTGATCACTTCGCACTATCACCCTGAAGCGGAACTCAGCCCGGCTTCTAAACCGTTTGTCGAAGCCTTTGAAGAAGAGTTCGGCGAGCGCCCTAGCGCCTTCGCGGCGCTGGGTTATGACGCTTATATGCTCGTCGTGGATGCCATTGAGCGCGCCGGCTCGACTGACCCCAAAGCGATCCGCGACGCGATGGCCGAGACCACAGACTTCCAGGCCGTAACCGGCACCATTACGCTCGATGAAAACGGCGACGCCGTGAAAGACGCAGTCATCCTGAAAGTCGAGGATGACGAGTTCAAATACGTCGGGACGGTCAAGCCATAGCGCACGCACGCGCGCAAGCGGGGGAGTTGCCCAGCCGGGCACCTCCCCCTTTTTGGCCGGACAACCTGCTTCTGCCTGTCGTCCACAGCCCGGCGCGCGCCGGGTAGAGACCCTGGTTCCGTAGAACGGAGACATCATGACGGTCTCGCTCTTCTTCCAACATCTGGCAAACGGTATCTCGCTGGGGGCGCTGTATGCGTTGATCGCCATCGGCTACACGATGGTTTATGGCATTCTGCGGCTGATCAATTTCGCTCATGGGGATATTGTGATGGTGGCGGCCTATGTCGCCTTTTATGGCGCAGCCATCTACGCGCTGCCCTGGTGGCTCGCCTTCCCGCTGGCAATCCTCCTGACGGCCTGTCTGGGCATGATCATCGAGCGAACCGCTTACCGCCCGCTGCGAGGCGTGCCGCGCATCCAGCTTTTCACGTCGGCAGTGGCGGTATCCTTCCTGCTGGAAAACCTGGGTATCGTCATTTTTGGCGGGCGGCCCAAAGCTTTTCCTCGCCCGGACTTCCTCGACAAGCCGCTGCACATCGGGGACGTGG
This sequence comes from Anaerolineae bacterium, assembly GCA_020848665.1. Taxonomy (GTDB): domain Bacteria; phylum Chloroflexota; class Anaerolineae; order Aggregatilineales; family Aggregatilineaceae; genus DYGX01. Next base: position 1,962 of record JADLHR010000438.1, on the reverse strand, counting down.
TGATCATCAGTTATACGCCGGTGGCCGTCGCGGTCGCGCTGCTGCTCTTTAGCGGGCTGCTGTACGTGGTGTACCGCACCAAAGTCGGCATGGCAATGCGCGCGCTATCCAAGGATATCGAAACCACCGGCCTGATGGGCGTAAGCACTGACCGCGTGATCATGATCGCCTTCGCCATCGGCTCGGCGCTGGCGGCGGCGGGCGGAATCCTGCTGGCGATCAAGTTCCCGCAGCTCAACCCGCTCATGGGGGTCGGGCCAGGTCTGAAGGCTTTCGTCGCCGCCGTGCTGGGCGGTATCGGCAACGTCACCGGAGCGATGATCGGCGGGTTCTTGCTGGGAATCACCGAGATTATGATCGTGGCCTTTTTCCCCCAGTTCGCAGGTTACCGGGACGCCTTCGCCTACACTATTCTGATCGTGCTTCTGTTGTTCCGGCCAACAGGCATCATGGGCGAAGTCGAGCCAGAAAAGGTCTAGGGCCATGAGCGATTTCTTCACTCGCAATCGCATCCTGACGACTCTCGCGCTGATCGGCTTCGCGGTCTTTCTCGTCTACGCGCAGAACAACTGGGACGCCTATCGCCTCCGTATTTTGAATCTGTGCGCTGTTTTTACGATCTTCGCCGTCACGTTCAACCTGATCTACGGCTATACCGGCCAGTTCTCGCTGGGTCACGCCGGTTTTGCCGCAATCGGGGCCTACACGGCGGCGCTGCTGACCATGACGCCGGATCAGAAAGCCGCTAATTTTTTCCTGGAGCCGATCATTCCCCTGCTGCGTAATGTCGAGTGGCCGTTCCTGCCTGCCCTGCTGGTGGGCGGTACGCTGGCGGCTTTTGCCAGTCTGCTGATCGGCTGGCCGGCGCTGCGCCTGCGCGGCGACTATCTGGCGATCGCCACGCTGGGGTTCAGCGAGATCATCCGCATCCTGTTCGTCAACTGGCAGCGCATCACCAATGGCGCGCTGGGCCTCAAGGGTATCCCGGCCTATACCAATCTTTATTGGAGCTGGGGCGCGGCGCTGGTGGCGATCTTCGTCGTCAAGCGGCTGGTGGACTCAAGCTATGGCCGCGCGCTGCGCGCCGTCCGCGATGACGAGGTCGCCGCCCAGGCGTTGGGTGTGCGGCTGTTCTACCACAAGATGATGGCCCTGATCGTATCGTCGTTTCTGGTCGGCGTCGCTGGCGGGCTGATGGCGAACCTGATCAGCACGATCGACCCCAAGGTCTTCACGTTTTTCCTCACCTATCAGATTGTCGGCATCACGGTCATGGGCGGCATGAGCAGCCTGACCGGCAGTCTGGTCGCTGCTGTTCTGTACACGGTGTTTCTGGAAGCGCTGCGCCCGATCGAGTCACCCTTCGATCTGGGGCCGCTGCATGTGCCGGGCATTCCGGGGATGCGCATGGTCCTGTTTTCGGCGCTGCTGCTGCTGGTGGTCCTCTTTTATCGCAAGGGGTTGTTTGGCCCGCGCGAATTTAGCTGGGATGGGCTGTTCAATACCTTCACCCGCCTGCGCCGGCGGATCGCCCGGCTGTGGGGCGGAACTCCGCCGCCGGTAGCGCAGAAAGGGAACGGATTATGACCGCCTTGCTCCAGCTCCAACGCGTGAGTAAACGTTTCGGCGGCCTGGTGGCGGTCAGCGGTTTCTCGACCGAGCTGCGGGCGGGCGAACTGTGCGCGCTGATCGGGCCGAACGGTTCGGGAAAAACAACGATTTTTAACCTGATCACTGGCATCTACCGGCCTACCGAGGGAGAAATACTGCTTGGGGGGCGCAAGATCACCGGCCGGCGCCCGGACCAGATCGCCCGGCTGGGTATCGCGCGCACCTTCCAGAACATCCGCCTGTTCAGCGGCCTGGACGTGCTTGGCAACGTGATGGTCGGGCAGCATCTGCGGCTCAGGGCAGACCCGGCCTCGGCCGTCCTGCGGCTGCCGCATTACGTGCGCGAGGAGC
>JADLHR010000437.1 GCA_020848665.1 Anaerolineae bacterium | reverse complement strand
TCCTGATCGACGGCGGCTAGAGGCTGTTATGCACTCCGTGGTCTGGTTTCCAGGCCATCCCCCCATCCTTCCGACCTGCGGTCGGCTTTCCTTCCCCCAGAACGAGGGAAGGAAAAAAACAGAGCGGTCTCCCCTTCCCTCATTTTGGGGGCAAGGGGCCGGGGGATGGGGGGCTTTACCCGGCACGCAAGTGCACAACACGCTCTAGATGCGGGATTTCCAGCGGGTCAGGCGATCATTCATCCGGCGCGTGACCTGGTCCGCGATAAACGCCAGAATGGCGATGACGATCAGGATGACGACAATATGATCCGTTCGCAGGTAGCGCCGCGCCAGAATCAAGCGATAACCCAGCCCGGACTGCGCCCCGATCAGCTCGGCGGCGACGGCGTAGCCGAACGACGCAGCGGTCGCCACGCGGATTCCGCCGAAGACATCGGGGATAATGGCTGGAATCACGACGCGGCGAAACTTTTGCAGCGGGGTCGCGCCCAGCGTGTCCGCGGCTTGCAGGTAAATCGGCGGCACGTTGCGCACGGCCTCGTATGACGTGATCACCATAACGATGAAGGTGCCATAGGTGATCAGCAGAATCTGGGTGCGGCTGCCAATGCCTGACCATAAAATGAGCAGCGGGATCAGCGCCAGTGGTGGCAGCGGGCGCAGAATCTCGACGATGGGGTCCAGCACGGCGCGCACCAGGCGGCTGGTTGCCATCAGCACGCCGAGCAGCAGCCCCAGGCTGCTCCCAATCAGGAAGCCAGGGATGATCCGCACCACGACCGTATCATAGATGTCCTGGCCGAGATTAGGCGCCAGCACCTGATACGAGTCGCGCAGGGCCTGTGGCGGTGGCAAAAAGAGGGGCCGCACAATCTCGCGCTGGGTGACATAGACCCAGGCCGCCAGCAGCGCCAGAATCGTCAGCGCGTTAATCGCGCGATCCAGCCAGCGCGAGCGCACGAACGCCCGCGCCAAATCGCTGCCGCGCCTGGCAGGGCGTACAGGTTCAGCCGATACATCGGCGTTGAGGTGTGTCGCCATAGGTCACTACCAGTATCATCGAGTGAACGGACGCTGGGGACAATCCCGCGAGATCGTCCCCAGCCAGCACCCTGCGTTATGGAGCGACGTTCGAGAAAATCTCCGGAGCCGGCACGAGCGTATCGATGTCGATCGCCTCGGTGTCCAGGCCTTCCGCCGCTCCGAAGTAGTCCACGATGAACTGCATCCGGCTCCGCCAGAAGAACGGGCTTTCTTCGTTATAGAAATAGTCGTCCGCGATCTCCTGGTAGGTTGGCAGCAGCAGCAGGTCGGTCAGGAAACGCTCGGCATCCTCGACGGTAAAGCCCGCGCCCGACTGCTCGTTGATCCAATCCACCATGATTTGAATCGACTCATCCGGGTTGGCCTTGAGATAGTCAATCGCGCGATACCAGGCGCGCATCATCCCCTCGATCACGTCGGGGTTCTCGGCCAGATAGTCTTCGGTCGTGTACAGCCCGGCCAGGACCATCGCGCCGCCCGCAAGCTGCACGCCGGTCAACACGTTCACCATGCCTTCCTGCTCCAGGCGGAAGCGCATCGGCAGGCCGTCGCTGTAGAAGTCGGCGGTCCCCTGGATGAACGCCGCCGCGCCTTCCGCCGGGTCGATGTCGATGATCTCGACATCGTCACGCGTCAGGTCGGCGTAGCCGAGCGCCGTGTCAAGCACGGGGGTGAACGATGCGCCGCCCGGCAGGATGATCGTCTTGTTCTTTAGCTGAGCAGCAGCGGCGGCTACAGCCTCGTCGTGCGTCATGCCTTCCTCGACGAACTGGTCATAGGTCTTCACTTCATCGGGACGGCCCATGATCGAATAGCCGGTGAAGATCGCATGCACCGAGACGAGGCGCAGTTCCGGCGCGGCAGCGGCCAGGATGATGAACGGCGTGTCGGACCCGGCGCCCACCTCAATCGAGCCGCCAATCAGCGCCTCGACCAGCGGCTGCTCGACCTCGAACATGGACGTTTCAAGCTGGATGCCCTCTTCCGCCAGATAGCCCAACTGCTCGGCCAGCGCCCAGGGCGCGTAGTCCAGGTACGGCAGATTGCCGAATTTGACCGTTTTCAGGCCGTCCTGAGCGCTGGCAGGGCCGATCGCCAGCGGCAGGACCAGGCAAACCAACAACATTGCTGCGAATAATTTAGCTCTCATCAGTCTTGCCTCCTCGTTCAAGAATAAGAAGCGTACACGCGTACCTATTGAAGCTGGGTGGGCGAAACGCGCCCCTGAGATTCCAGGGCGCGGAAGTACATTCTTTTCGCGGGGCGTTCATCCCCTTAGAACGTGTTATGCGCCTGCGCCGGGCAGAGCCTCCCATCCCCCGGCTCCTTGCCCCCACAATGAGGGAAGAGGAGTCTGCTCCGTGCTTTTCCTTCCCGCGCGCTGAGGGAAGGTCAGTCCGAAGGTCGGAAGGATGGAAGGATACATCGCTCATCGGCCAGCAAAGCTCAGAACACGCGCTAGCTGCGCTGATTGACCATCACATGCCCGGTGGTCGCGTCCAGCACGAGCATGATGGTCCCCATCACGACCGCGCGCGGCCCCAAATCCGACGCGACAATGCGCGGCACAAACGGAACGACGCCCTGCAGCCGGCGGATAATCGGATCGATCAGAAGGTCGGCGGATTGCGCTACGCCGCCGCCGAGCACGATGGCTTCAGGGTCGAGCAGCGCGGCGATCGCCACCAGCGCCTGGCTGAGATAGTCCACCGCCTCGTCCACCACCCGGCGCGCCCAGCTTTCGCCCTGGCGCGCGTACTCAAAGACTTCTTCAGTGGTAATGCGCCGGGCCGAGAGCGGGTGTCCCTGCGCGCTGAGCGCCTGATGCGCGCGCAGCGCAATGCCCCGGCCAGAGGCGACATCTTCAAGCGCGCCAAAACCGGCGTACTGTTTTCCGAGGTCCGCCGGGGTAGGCAGGAAATAGCCGATTTCTCCGGCGCCCTGGTTGTGCCCGCGCACCAGCTTGCCGTCGATGATGATGCCCGCGCCGATGCCGGTCCCGATGGCGATACACACCAGATTAGGCGTGTTACGCGCGATGCCAAAACCGAATTCGCCCAGCGCGGCGACGTTCACGTCGTTTTCGACGAACACCGGCGGGGCGAAACGCTCGCCGAGCAGCTCGCGCAGCGGAAGATCGCGCCAGCCCAGGCTCGGCGCCCAGACTACTGTCCCCGTGCCGCTGAGCGTGACGCCTGGCGCGCCGATGCCGATACCCCGAATGCGTCCCGGCTGTGTTTCGGCGAACGCCAGCAGCTCTTCGACCGTGCTGTAGAGGCTGTCGAGCGCGCAATCCGGGCCGCCGGCCTCGTGCCAGGGCACACGGATTTCATGCAGGATCCGCCCGGTGAGGTCGGTGACGGTCCCATACAGCTTGCTGCCGCCGAGATCGATGCCGATCACGGTATGCGCAGCCCCATTGAAGTTGATCAGCGGGCGACGCCGTCCTCCGCTCGGCTCGGTGCCAGCGAAGTACACCAGGTCTTCTTCCACCAGGTCTTCGACCATGCGCATCACGGTGGGCAGGCTGAGTTCGAGACGCCGCGCGATCTCGCTGCGCGAAATGGGGCTGGCAGTGCGCACCAGGTTGAGAACTGCCGAGCGATTGAGGCGGCGCATCAGGCGCGCTGTTCCGGTCTCTCTCATAAAACGCTGCTCAAATTTCTTATCCTGCCCGGATCGCAATAGTTTCTTTCAGACTGTAACTATAAGGATATGGGAATTCTGACGGCGTGTCAACAGGCT
>JADLHR010000436.1 GCA_020848665.1 Anaerolineae bacterium | reverse complement strand
GCGCGCTCGGCTGGGTGCTGGCGATCCTGTCGGTGATCGGCGCGCTGTGGTATATGCTGATTCTCGCTCTCAGTGGCTTCCGCCCAGATATGGCGTATCTGACGCTCGAAGCCGACGGTCGAGTGTACGAGGATGGCCCCGGCGCAGCCCACGTCCGCCGCGAGCGATCGCGCGCCGGGCGCCGCTGGAGCCTGGTCGGACTCACGATCCTGGCGCTGAGCCTGGCGCTGGCGATCGTGCTGGGTGTGGTCGTGGGACTGGCGCTGCAACAGGAGCGCAACCGCGCCGCGTTCAGCGAGGTCTACTTCTTTGGCGCGCTGTATGCCAACACGTTCGATGTTGAGACGGACATCACGCCCAGCGCCGAGGACGTGGCGCGCGCCGAAAATGCGACCGTCGCGGTGTCACTACTCGGCGGGCTGGCGCTGATTGGCCTCTGGGGCGGCGCGACGCTGCTGGTCATCGGAACGGTGCACGCGCTGGCCTACCGCACGCGCGTCCCGTCGCTGTCCGGCTACGCGTAAGAGCGCAATGCGCCGTTCTCGACAGCCTCCGGTGCGCCGCGCCCGGCATCTGCTGGCTTCGCCGCCGGCAGCATAATAAAGATGGTCGTGCCCTCGCCGGGCACGCTCTCCAGCCAGATCCTGCCGCCGTGCAACTCGACCAGCCGCTTGGTGATCGCCATCCCCAACCCGGTCCCTTCACCTGGGCCGCCCTGTCCCGTGATCTGCTGAAACTCTGCGAAGACCGCGTCGTATCGGTCGGCGGGAATGCCCACCCCTGTATCCGCAACTTCGAGGCGAACCATTGCGCCAGACGCGGCGGCGCGGATCGTCACGGTCCCACGCTCGGTGAATTTGCACGCGTTCGCCAGCACATTCGTAAAAATCTCGCGGACACGCACTTCGTCGGCGAGGATCGCGGGCGCATCAGCGTAGTCACGCACGAAGCGCAGCCCCTTCTGCGCGGCGAGCGGAGTGCACACGTCGAGCACCGCGTCGAGCAGCGGCGGAATTTCGACGCGCTGGCAGTCAAGCGTCAGCTTGCCGCGCTCGATCTGGTTGAGGTCCAGCACATCGTTGATCAGCGCCAAAAGCTGGCGCCCATTACGCAGCACCTTCTCGATCCGGTCGCGCTGCGTCTCGTTGAGCGGGCCGTACACCCCGGCCAGGATCATCTCGGAATAGCCATTGATCGAGTTCAGCGGCGTGCGCAGCTCGTGGCTGACGGTCGCCAGGAACTGGCTTTTGACCCGGTTGACGCGCGCCAGCTCGCGGTTTTTGCGCGCCAGCTCGGCGTGCGCGTTCGCCAGCGGGTTGAACAGCTCGCGCCGCAGCACCGGCAGCCCCAGCGCGAACGCGGTCAGCGTGAGGAATACGGCGTTGAGCGGGATGTTGATACGCGGCCAGATGACCAGCGCCGAAAACGCGCTGGCGAGCGTCATCACCGGGGCGCGCCACAGGCTGCGCGCCCGCTCGTCTTCACTCTTGAACAGCGCCAGGGTCGTAGCGATCAGGTATGCGAACAGCGTGGCGCTGGCGACGATGCCTAGCCGCGTGTAGTCCCAGGTATAGCCGCCCGGATCATTCGGCAGCGGCCGGGCGTTCGTGGTAACGTTGCCGGTCCACAGCGCGATTGCGTGGCCGGCGATCAACGCCACGCCCGCCAGCCGCATCCAGCGTGCAGCGCGGGGCTGGCCGGGCGCGAACTCCGAGGCGAAGAAGAAGATAGAGACCACGAACACGCCATACGCAGTAGCTGCCAGATAAAATACCGGCAGCGGATTGGTCGCCAGTTGATCGACGAAGCGCGCAAAGGCGTTGATCGTCGTGTACGAGGCGAGCGAGGCCATCGACACGGCGAACCAGCGGTTCACTGACTGGCGCGGGTCCTGCCAGAGCACCAGCATCAGCAACGCAACAGCGATAACCGCCGTCGTCCCGTTAGCAAGCAGAACGACCAGCGTAGTCGTCGTAACCGTCATACGCGCCGCTCCTGGCGCCAGGCCGGTGCGTGCTCGGCGGTGGCGGTCTTGTTGGCGACAGCGGGCAGCGCGACATAAAAGGTCGAGCCGTCACCCAGCACCGTGTCGTACCACAGGCGCCCGCCGTGCAGCACCGCCAGCCGGTGCGCGATCGCCAGCCCCAGCCCCGGCCCTTTGCGCGGATCGACCTGCCGGGCATTTCCCGGCATAAACGCCTCAAAGATGTGGGCGCGCTGCGACGGCTCTACCCCGCTGCCGGTATCGGCCACGCTGAGCACAACCTCATTCTGCGCCCAGTCAAAGGCGCCGCTAACCGTGATCTCGCCCGCGTCCGTGAAATTGACCGCGTTCGCCAGCAGCTTTTCCAAAATCTGAAACACGCGCATCTCGTCGGCCCAGATCGGCGGCAGATCGCGCGGGACCCGCCGCACCAGCCGCAGCCCTTTGGCCGCAGCGCGCGGCTCGACCTCCACGCATACCGCCTCGACCAGCGGCGAGATCGCCACGCGGCCTCGCGCCAGCTCCAGCCGCCCCGCCTCGATCTTGCTCAGGTCGAGCACAGCGTTAATCAGCCCCAGCAGAAGCAGCCCGTTGCGGTTAGCGCGTTGCATCCGGTCGGCCTGGCGCTCGTTCAGCTCGCCGTAAGCCCCGGCGTTGATCATGTCAGTGTAGCCGATGATCGAGTTCAGCGGCGTGCGCAGCTCGTGCGTCATGTTGGCGAGAAACTGGCTTTTCAGCCGCGAGGCTTCCAGAAGCTCCGTGTTCTTGACGATCAGCTCGGCGTTGAGATCGGCCAGCGGCTTGAAGACCTCGTAGCGGATCAGCGTGCGCCCGATCAGGATGATCGCTGTAGTCACGGC
>JADLHR010000435.1 GCA_020848665.1 Anaerolineae bacterium | reverse complement strand
CGCAATGGTGACTGGCGCGACACTGCTGTTCGTGGTCGGGCTGGGGCAGGGCGCGACGGGCGCGCTGTGGGGGCGCTGGCTCGCGGCGCTGATCGTGCTTGTCCCGACGCTGCTCATCCTGCGGCGCGCCGCTCGCCCGGCCTTCGAGCGGGCGCAGCTTCGTGCGGCGCTGGCGTTCAGCCTACCGCTCGTTCCGCACCTGATCTCCGCCTGGGCGCTCAACTTCTCAGACCGGATTATCCTCGGCCATTTCGTCTCACTCGGCGACGTGGGCTTGTACGCCGTCGGCTACCAGTTTGGGCTGCTGGTCAGCGTGATCATTACCGGCGTCAACAACGCCTGGACGCCCTGGTACTTCAAAGTCAGCACGGGTGGCGAGAGCGCGCCGGTTGGGCGCTTCGTGACGTACTACGCCATGCTGATTGTTGCGCTTGGCGTTGGTGCGGCGGCGCTGGCGCGCGAGGCTGTCACGATCATGACCGCCGCCAGCTATCACGCTGCCTGGACGATCGTGCCAGTCGTCGCGCTGGGCTATGTGCTCAACGGGCTGGTGGCGCGCTTTCTGGACGTGCTGCTGCTTCACAAGCGGACCGGCGTCGTGCCGCTGACGACGCTCGCGGCGGGCGCGGCGAACATCGGCTTCAACCTGATCGCGATCCCGCGCCTGGGCATCCTCGGCGCGGCCTACGGGACGGTCTTCGGCTACACAGTGCGCCTGGCGCTGACCGCGTGCTACGCCGTGAAGACCGCGCCGCTGCCCTTCGAGTGGGGACGGATCGGGCGGGTAGCCGCGCTGGGGCTGCTGGTTGCCGCGCCGGGGATGTGGCTCGATACCGGCAGCGTGTGGCTGAATGTGCCGCTTAAGCTGGCGATTAGCGCGCTGTTTCCGCTGCTGCTTGTGCTGACTGGTACGCTCGACGTGGCGGAGCGGCGGGTGCTGGTCGAAGGGGCGCGCCGGGTGCGAGCACGAATGGCAGGAGCGACGCGACGATGACGCAGCGCGGAACTGCTTCGCGTAGTCAACATCCTGCACCGGACGACCTGCTGGACGGCGCGATCCAGAGCGCGATCCAGAGCGCGGCGCTGGCGCAGGCGTTCGAGCAGGCGCAGAGTATTCTGGCGCTGTTGGCGGACGATCCGGCCTGGGCGCGGCTGCTGGTGTATCGCGGCTACGACCTGCACCCGATGGCGCTCAAGAACCTGTTCTTCGCGCTGGAAGGCCCGGCGCGCGCGTTTCATCTGGCGCGCGCCGCCGGGTCTCTCGCAATCAAGGCGGATTGGCACCAGACACTGCGCGAGTGGGCGCGTCCGCTCGCTCGTTTTGCCCGCGATCGCGTTGAAGTCGGGCGTGCCGAGCGACCCGCGCCGCGCGGCGACAGCCCGATCGTCGCGTTTCTCGACGCGCCGCACCGCGCTCGTCTGCTGGCGCGAACGCTGGCGCTGCTGGCCGCTGATCACCCGATTCACCGTGCGGGGTGGGGCGAGCGGCCTGATTTTTCCTGGCCGGACGATCTGCCGGTGCGGCCGGTAGCGTCGTATCGCTGGAACGCCTATACATCGCATGGCGCGGCGTGGCGAATTATGCGGCACGTGCTCGGCTCGCGGGCACGGACCGATCTGGCCGCATTCGGGCTGGACACGATCGGCTGGCTGCCGCCGCGCCTGCTGTGGACGCTGCGCTTTACCGACATCCAGCGGTATGCGGCTACGCTTGAGGCGTTCGAGGGGCTGGCGCGCGCGCAGCGCCCGGCGCTGTGGATCACACTTGAAGATCTGCTGGCGTTCGGCAAGTGCGCGGCGGCGGTCGGCGAGCGGCTCGGTATTCCAACGCTCAACGTGCAGCACGGCATCATCGGCGCGTACCCCTATCGCACCGGAATCGACGTGGCCGGCACGTTCGCCGCGTTTGGCGAGGCGGACCGGCAGGCGCTGATTGCGCGCGGCGCGGACCCGGCGCGGATCGTCGTAACCGGGCCGGTGCGTTATGATGATCTGCGCACGCTGCGCGTAGATCGAGGCGCGCTGCTGCGCGGGGCGGGCCTGGACCCGGCGCGTCCGGTGGTGCTGTTCGCCTCGCAGCCGGGCCAACGGTTGATCACCGAGGCCGGACGGAGAGCGGCGCTCGGCGCGCTGGCGCAGGCGGCGGCGGAAACCGGCGCGCAGGTCGTGATCAAGGCGCACCCGCTGGAAGATGTGGGCGCGCTGCGGCGCCTGGCGTCGGAAAAGGGGCTGAGCGCACCGGTTGTCGAGGGGCAGTTGTACGAGTGGCTGCTGGCCTGCGACGTGATGGCGACCATATCTTCGACTGTCGTTTACGAGGCGGCGGTCGCGGAGCGCCCGGCGCTGCTGCTCGAATGGTCTGGCAATTCGGACGTGGCGGGTTATCTGGAGGCCGGGATCGGCCTGTTGCCGGAGACTCCCGCGCAGACGGGCGCGGCGCTGTGCGCGTTGTTGACGGACGAGGGTGTCCGGGCGGCGCTGTTGGCGCGACAGCGGGAATTTGCACAGCATCATCTGGCGGGTGCGGATGGCCGGGCGTCGGAGCGGCTGGCGGCGCTGGCGCGGCAACTGATCAAGGACGCACGATGACAGAAGTAGATTTGAAAGTGCTGGCGGTCGTTCCGGCGCGCGGCGGCTCGAAGGGCATCCCGCGCAAGAACGTGCGCCTGATGGCCGGGAAACCGCTGATCGCCTACGTGTTGACTGCGCTGCGCCAGGCCGAAACCGTCGGGCGGGTGGTCGTCTCGACCGACGACGAGGAGATTCGGGCGATCGCGCTGCGCTATGGCGCCGAGGTTATCGAGCGCCCACCAGAACTCGCGGGCGATGCGATCACGCTCGACCCGGTGATCGCGCACGCGGTTGCGCAGGTTGAGACGGGCGGCTATTTTCCGGACGTAGTATTGACTGTTCAGCCGACCTCACCGCTGCTGCGCCCGGCGACGATTGACCGCGCTGTGCGCCTGCTGATCGAGTCTGGCGCGGAGACGGTGCTCTCGGTCGTCAACGAGACGCATCTCGCCTGGGGCTACGACGCCGAGGGGCGTGCCGTCCCGCTGTATGAAAAGCGCGTTAACCGCCAGCAGCTTCCGCAGCGGCTGAAGGAGACGGGCGGCGTGTTTGCCAGCCGCCGCGCAATCGTCACACCGCAGGGACGGATCGGGCGCGACGTGCGCCTGCTGGAGCTGAACCCCATCGAGGGGCTGGACATCGATAGCGTGGCGGACTGGTGGGTGGCGGAGAAGGCGCTCAACCGGCGGCGGATCGTCTTCCGCGTCGATGGCAGCCGCGCGATCGGCATGGGGCATGTCTACCGCGCGCTGACGCTGGCGGGGCATCTGCTCGATCACGAATTGCTGTTCCTGATGCGCGCCGATCACCCGGCGGGCGTCGAGCTGGTGCGCGCCTCGCACTACCCGGTGCGGACTTTCGAGGGTGACCTGGTCGCCGCGCTGGCCGAGGCACGACCCGACATCGTGATCAATGATATTCTGGATACAGAGCTGGACACCATGCGCGCCCTGCGCGACCGGGGCTGGTTCGTGGTCAATTTCGAGGATTTGGGACCGGGCAACCACGCGGCCCACCTGGTCGTCAACGCGCTGTACAACCCGCGCTACCCGGAGCCGCACATGGTCTGGGGCGCGCAGTACGCTGACCTGCGCGACGAGTTCTACAGCGCGCCGGTTAAGACTGTCACCCCGGACGTGCGGCGCGTGCTGGTCACGTTCGGTGGGTCGGACCCGGCGAACCTGACGGCGAAGACGCTCGACGCGCTGGCGAGCCTGCCGGGCGCGTTCGAGGTGCAGGTGATCCTGGGGCTGGCCTATGAGCCGCGCGCGGCGTTGCGCGAGCGGATCGCGGCGCTTGGCCCGCGCTTTGAGCTGCGCGAGCAGGTGCGTGACATGAGCCGCCGCATCCATGCCGCCGATCTGGTGATCACGTCCGCCGGGCGCACCGCCTACGAAGTGGCCGCGATTGGGACGCCGTGTGTTGTGCTGTGCCAGAATGCGCGCGAGCTTCGGCACCTGTTCGCGCTGGCCGAAAACGGCTTTATTAATCTGGGGCTGGGCCGCGACGTGCCGGACGACCTGCTGCGCGACACGCTTCGCCGGGTGATGGACGACTACGAGGGGCGGCAGATGATGAGCCGCCGAATGTTGGCGACAGATGTACGCGGCGGCACGGCGCGCGTGGTGCGG
>JADLHR010000434.1 GCA_020848665.1 Anaerolineae bacterium | reverse complement strand
CTGCCTGCGGCGCGAGATAGGCCAGCCCGTCTCGCCCGATCTCACCCGCCAGGGCGAGGATGCTTCCGGCGGTTGCGCCGCGCCCGTGCAGCGCGATCAGCGCAGCGTGCGCCTGCTCCAGCGGCTCGCCCGCGAGTCGCACCGGCTGTCCGGCGTGCGGGTCAGAATGGGCACGCTCAGCCACGAGCGCCTTCGCGGCCCGACAGGCGGATCGGCGGCAGAGCGCGCTCGATCACCGTGCGCTGCGATTCGTACCAGGGTGGCAGCTTGAGCGCCGTGCCGAGCGCGTCAGGCGTCTCGTCCAGCGTAAAGCCGGGCGGATCGGTCGCGATCTCGAACAGCACTCCGCCCGGCTCGCGGAAGTAGATCGACGCGAAATACTGCCGGTCGAGAATGTCCGTGACATGCAGCCCGCGCGCGCTGATACGCGCCTGCCACGCCTGCTGCTGATCCCGGTTGCCGGTCCGCCACGCGACGTGATGGATCGTGCCTGCGCCACCCATCGCTGGAGCCGTGCCCGGCAGGTGCAGCACGTCCACGCGGGTCCCGATCGCGGCGCGTATGGCGCTGTTCGAATCGCTGTCCAGATCGCTGTCCAGATCGCTGTCCAGGATATGATAGCGAGTGCGCTCACCAGCCTGATCGGCGGCGGTGAAGCCCAGCGCGCCGCGCAGCGTCTCGTCGGTCAGGTCGGCGTTCGCTTCCCACAGGGTGACGCTGTGCACACCGCGAATTGCGTGCTGCGCCGCGACCGGGCCGCCATCCCAGCCGGGGATCGACTCGGCGCCGGGGTCGCCCGCCAGCTCCAGCGCCAGCCCGTCAGGGTCGGTGAAGGTCAGCAGGTCCTGCCCGAAGCGCGTTTCCACGGCTGCGTCAACACCGGATGCGGTGAGACGCTCGCGCCAGAATCCGAGCGAGGCGACCGGCACGCTGAACGCTGTCGCGCCGATCTGACCGGCTCCCCGGCGGCCCCGGCGCGCGCCAGGCCACGGGAAGAAAGTGAGAATCGTGCCGGGATGCCCCAGCGCGTTACCGTAGTAGAAGTGATAGGTGCCCGGATCGTCGAAGTTAACGGTTTGCTTCACCAGCCGCATACCGAGCACGCCCGCGTAAAAGTCTACGTTGCGCTGCGGATCGCTGGCGATAGCGGTGACGTGATGGATTCCGGTCAGCGGTTCAGTCATCGATGGTCGCCCTTCCGTTGCCTATCAGTTCGTTACTGTTCGCCGCTTAACGCGGCGCGCACCGCCGGGACGACTTCGCGCGCGAAAATCTCAATCTGCGCCTGCTCGTCTCCGGCCACCGGCCAGAACACAAAGGTGTCCATGCGGTCCTCGCGGTACAGCTTCAGGATCGCCTCGATCCAGCGTTCGACCGGACCAATCAGGCCCCTGTCGAGAGTGATCCCGCTGCTTTCGGACACGATCGCGCCCATCAGATTGTAGCCGCGCCGGATTTCGGATGGCGAGCGCCCGGCTTGAGCGGCGCCCTCGTCGATGGAGCGGTGGATCGCGGCGAGCTGGCTCTGCGGGATGTACGAATTCGAGATCAGCACGCCGTCCGCCTGACGCCCGGCAAGGCGCAGCATCCGCGGGCTGACCGCGCCCGCCCAGATCGGGATGCGGTGCGCCGGGCCGGGGCCGGGGCGCGCGCCCTCGACACGGTAGAACTCGCCTTCATAGCTGAACGATCCGCTGTTGTGGTCGAGCATACCGCGAATGATCGTCAGCGCGTCGTTAAACGCGGCGTAAGCTTCGCCGGGCGCGCGGTGCGGCACGCCATAGGCGGTGATACCCTGCCAGTACGCGCCTGCGCCGATCCCCAGCTCGACGCGCCCGCTGCTGAGCAGGTCGAGCGTCGCGGCCTGCTTGGCGAGCATGGCCGGGGGCCGCAGTGGGATGTTGGCGACGTTCGTCACCAGGTGTACCCGCTCGGTGCGCGCAGCCAGCATACTCAGCAGCGTCCAGGTTTCGAGCATCCGCCGGTTGTAGGGGTGATCCTGGACGGCGACAAGGTTCAGCCCGGCGCGCTCGGCGATCGCAGCGCGCGCGAAGGGCGCGTCCAGGTCGGGCAGGGTGGGATCGATGTTAGCGCCGAAGCGTGGCGCAAGCAGGTCAGACATCTGCGACTCCTGTTCACACAGCCAAAGCGCGGGGAGCGCCAGGCCGGCGCCCCCCGATGTAGCCAGTCACACTCAAGCAGTGACCGCCGCCTGTTCCTTGACCAGCTCCAGCTCAATCTGGATTCTAATCTCATCACCGACCAGCACGCCGCCCGCCTCGAGCGCCTGGTTCCAGGTCAGCCCCCAATCCTTGCGGCTGATCCTGGTGCGCGCTTCGAAGCCCGCGCTGAGATTGCCCCAGGGATTGGTCAGGATGCCGGTGTGCTCCACATCGAGCGCGACCGGGCGCGTGACGCCGCGAATAGTCAGGTCGCCATGCAGCCGGGCGGTCTTCTCACCGGTGCGCTCGACGCGCGTGCTCTTGAACAGGACATGCGGGTATTCTTCCACACTCAGAAAGTCGGCTGAGCGCAGGTGCGCGTCGCGCTGCGCCTCGCGCGTGTTGATGCTCGCCGCGTCAATCGTGATGTCAACGGTCGTATTTTCAGGGTGCTGTTCGTCCAGGCTGACCGTTCCGCTCAACTGCTGGAACTCGCCGCGAACATTCGAGATCATCATGTGCCGGACCGTGAAATGAACTGCCGAGTGTGCCGTGTCGATCTTCCAGGTCATGCTGTGCCTCTCCTCCAGAGTATACGATTGCCGGTATGCTTGATGGATCATGCCGATCCGTCCAAATTAATATAGTTTACATGACATACTGTATACATATAAACTGTTTTTGTCAAAAAATAGCTCGCATGATGGCGAGCCGCTCTCGCTGCCGGAGCTATCCCTATTCGCGCAGAGCGCGGTCCCAGCGGGCCAGCAGACCCATCAACTGCGCCCCGTCGCGCTCGTCCAGCGCCTCAAGCTGCTGTGCGAGCATCGCTTCCAGCGCAGGCGCGGCGGCCTCAAAAGCGGCGCGCCCGGCGGGCGT